>WFZY01000071.1 GCA_015489265.1 Flavobacteriaceae bacterium
CGCAGCGATTTGCCGTAACCTGCCCGCATCCATTTGTTGGACGTGATATAACACAACAAGCCACCGGTATGTAAAATGTCCAGCCCTTTTTCGTAAAACAGGGTATAAATATCACCGGTGCGTTCAAAACTATCAAAAGACAAATCTTTGTAAACGTCGGCATATTTTTTGGTACCGTCCAATGCTTTTTGCAGTTGAATATACGGCGGATTGCCAATGACGATATCAAAACCGGCTTTTTGGTTAAATACTTCGGCAAAAAAGATACGCCACAAAAAATATTTTTTGGGTTTGCGTCCTTCGAGACTTTCGGTTATTTCGCTTAACAAATCATCGATATCGATACCGGTTTGGCGGCTGAGTTTCTTTTTTTTCCGGGCATCCAATCGGGCTTTTTGTGTAGCGGTCAGTTTCACAGACAAATTGGATGTGGCTTCAAGCGCCCCATCAAATTCGCTTATTTTGAGCAAGATAATTTCAGCAATTGTGTTTTCTATTTGCTGTCTCAAATCTTTTTTATCCTGCGGTTTGGCATAAATATATTCTGATTTGAGCGTTTCAAGCGCTTCTATTTTCTCTTGCAGCGGTGTTTTTTCCAAGTCAAATAGTGTGTTTTCATTGCCGGTTTTAAGGTCGTTGAGCCGGTCAAAATCGATACCTGCCAATTTGGCAACGAGTGAGTTGCCTTGCATCAGTTTAAAATCGAGATTGGGTAGCGGGTCTATATTATAATTGGCTTCGGGTTTGTCCCAATCGATATTTTCATCGACCAAAAGCGAGATAAAAAACCGCAGTTTGGCTATTTCTACAGCTATTTGTTGCAAATCGACCCCATAAATACATTTTTCAATCAGATAGACCTTTCGTCCGTAATCGGCATTTTTTTGTTTAAACTTGTCAATAATAGCCGCTTCGAGCATCCGCAACAAAGTCCGGTCGGTAACGGCTTGTTTAACCGAATTGATTTGAGCTTGTTGCCATAAACGGTTTTCGGGGTCTATTTTTTCAAGAATAAACACAAGTTTGTTGAGCATAGCCATAGGAAACGCCCCCGACCCGACCGCCGGGTCCACCGCCCGCAAGTTGTTGATGGCTTCTACCAAAAACAAGGTTTCTTTTTGTTCAAAAGGATTCTCATCGGTCTTGTCGTTTAGCAGACTGTCTAATTTTGCTTCGTCTAAAATCAAATGTTGTTGAGTGGCTTCGTTTAAAAAATAGTTTTTCAAACTTTCAACCGTCATATAATTGACTATTTCACGCGGGGTGTAAAAACTACCTGTGGCATTACGGGCGGTAGTCGCCGTTTCGGGATTGTAACTTGCCAAAAGATTTTCAAAAATGCTACCCAGTAACTCGGGGTCCAGTGCCACTTCAATATCGTCAGGGTCGTTTTCGTCAATGGTAAAATTGTAAGATTTTAAGATATTGAGCAGCCCTTCTGTTTTGTAAGTAGCGGACGTATTGCCAAAGTATTTTTGTATATCGACTTGCCGTTCGCCGGCAAAAAACAGTTCGTTTGGTACTTTGGGTTGGTGTTTGGCTATGCCGGTAAAACCATCAATATATTTACGTTCGTTACTTTTTCCTTTTTTATAATCCAAACATTCAAACAATCCACCATTTAGAAAAGGGATTTTGGCAAAAATATCCAAAATACGTTGTTCATCTTGAAACAATTCGGCATATCTAAACACACTGTGGTTACCCGAATCGGGGTTGAAACCTTTTTGTCCGGTTTTGGTCCGGTCAAAAAAACGCCTTTTGTTCATCGGGGTGTTGAGCGTGGTAAAAAACAAGTTTTGCAAAATGGCTTTGTAGTAAGTAGATGTTTCGGGTGACAAATCTTTAAGTATGCCGGCCATAAAAGCTTCATCGAATAATTGATCAGGCACCAATTGTCGCACACGCATAAACCAGATGAAAGTCATCCGTGTTATCAAGCGGATAACCGCTAATTGCCTACCATTTTCAAGGGCTTCGGCATCGTCGGGAAATCGGACATTTTCAACCGCCCAAAAATACCAGTATTGCAGTTTTTTGTAAAAATCTTTATTGAGCGGCTCTACACTAAACGCTTCAATAATAGCGTCCAAAGATTGACAATTGCATTGGCTTAATTGTTGTATAAAAGTCTTGTTGGTCTGCTTGGGCGATACATAATACGAATAACGCTTAAAGTCGGTATAATTGCGTTTAGTCCCTTGGTAGTTGACTCGCACAAAACTAAATCTGAAATTGCCTTCATCATCATAAAAGATAAAAAAAGCGGCATCTTTAAATTCTTCTTTTAAAATCTTTTTAGCGATTTCGTATTGGCGTTTTTTACTGCTGCGTTCGGTTAAAACTTCGGTCGTTTGAGCAGTAATCACCAGTAAATCGTCCATTCCGGCGACGGCTTCACCCAGTTTTTGAATGTTTTGGTATTTTTCAAAAATACGACCATCAAACAAATAGTCATAAGCATCGGTTTCCGGACGGAAAGATGGCAGTTTTTGTCTGAAAAAACGTTCTAAATCTTGTAAATTAAATTGCCGGGTGAGATTTTCCAAAGGATTCATAACAGGTTATTTGGTTTCAAAGATATTAATTTTTTTGTTATTATCATATCACCCCTTCGGGGTTCAATGGTATTTTCTTATTGTCACATCTATAATAATGTCACCCCTTCGGGGTTATAAAATCTAAACCCCGAAGGGGTGAAAGGATTGTAGCAATGGATAATAACAATTCCGATAAAACACCGAAGGGGTGAAAGGATTGTAGCAATGGATAATAACAATTCCGATAAAACCCCGAAGGGGTGAAAGGATTGTAGCAATGGATA
>WFZY01000072.1 GCA_015489265.1 Flavobacteriaceae bacterium
ATACTACCTTTATCTTGAGATACATCAAAGACACCATGAAAACCATAATTGGTTCCGGTACCCGATAAACTGGCATAGAAACCATAGTTAGTCCCATCACTGCTAATATTAGAGTATGAACCATAATTTGTATTACCATCAGTTAATGAATTAAGCGTTCCAAAATTTGTTGCATTCCCATTACCATCATCATAGACAGAGTTTAAATTTCCTACATTTGTTCCACCGCCATTGACATATGATTCCAAACCATAATTATTTCCTGTGCCACCATCAACAACACCTTCTACACCATAATAAAAATTATTACCGGTAGGATACACACCACCTTTAAGTCCATACCATCCCCCTTGAAATACGCCACCTATACCATAATAATCTGTATTGGCAACCACACCTACTACGCCAATATCATCAGAATTGGCTTGCGTACTTTGAAAATAACCAATATAATCTTTATCATTGGCAGCAGCAAAAAATTGTACAAAATCACTAGGTGCTGTATTAACACTTACTACGCCATTATCTTTAATCTGCATACGTTCCACATTGTTTGTCTTAAAAATAAGCGGTTGTGCATCAGTCGTTCCTAAAAATTCGGTTCCTGAAGTACCGGCATTTCCGGCTAACAACCAAGCTTTGCCGGCTTCTTGAAAACGCACCCAGTTAGTCCCATCATAATAATAAAAACTATTATCATCAGTTACATAAACCGTCAATCCGGTTGCCGGCGTGGCAATATTATCTCGGTCGGCAGCTGTCATACGAGGAATTAACAAACCACTTGTGGTAGATTTCACATCTAACATTGCAGAAGCATCCGGTGCCGAGTTGTCGGAATTTATGCCCACTTGAGCCAATCCGAAACCATAAACTAATAAAAATAACAAAAGTGTCGCTTTTTTCATAAAATTAGATTTTAAATTAAACACAAAAATATAAAAAATATCAATAAAAAATTAAATGTCTTAATATTTTATCAACTAAATCTGTTCTTTTTAATAATATTATTAAGTTTAACTCAAATATACAATAAATAATGTAACTGATTTTGCAAGAATATCGCAAGTAATGGTTCTAAATTGTTTTTAGGAAAAGAAGGTATAATACCCCTTTAATACCGATTATAAATTCAATATAGTACAATACATTGAAGTATTTTCATCCTGTATTGTAATTGTCATTCTAAAATATAAAATAGTTTTGGACAATTTTATATAAAAAAATTGTATAAGCTCATTATAACAGTAAAGAAGACTTTATCTAAATAAAAAAATTCATTTGGCATTTAAGCAACAAAAAAGGAAAAAATATAACTACATACCTAATTTCTTACGGCCTTCTTCACTAATCATAGAAGCATCCCAAGGGGGATCAAAAACCACATCGACTTCAACATCAAAATCGGGATATTTTTTCTTAATCACATTTTTGACATTATCGGTTATGGCATCGCCAAGCGGACAAGCCGGTGTTGAAAGCGTCATTTCTATACGGACATTATGGTCGCCGTCATATAAAATGTTGTAAACCAAACCCAGATTGATGATATCCAATTCAATCTCCGGGTCCATAACGCTTTTTAAAAGTTCATAAATATCATTCTCAACTTTTCTGATTTCTTTTATATCTTTTTTCATAAGTTTATTTTTTTTACTTAATTAAATATCCAATTCTTTTTCACGTTGGTTAATAAATTTATTAGAATCGTGAAAAAACATCAGCCAAACATTATAATTATATAAAACTGCAACTAACAAAAATAAAACAGTAGCTGTCTGAATCAAGATTCCCGATTGCAAAATTAATCCAAAAAAGCTCAATATCAAAAATAGCATATACATATAAAATTGTATACCGGCTACTTTTTCGTTATACAATTCGCGCGGTAAAGGCGTATGATATTTTCCAACGAGTTTTTGATATTTTTCCAACCAAATAATAAACGGCAAAGTTTTATAAGTTTGTCCTAAAGCAATGGTCGTAAAAAAACCGAAAATCATACTCATACCAAACAAAAGCATCATAATTTCGCCATAAGATTTCAGTCCGGTATCCGGTAAAAATATCAACAATAAACTGATAAGAACCGGCAATAATAAAAACACCAAAGCCAGCATGGTATATTTCATACCGACATCGAGTGTTTTTTTCATCCGGTGTTTGTACGACTCATAAATATACCTGAAATAATAGATGATTCCGGTAACGATTAACAACCAAAAAAACAAGATAAGATACTGATTGCTAAACAAATACTTGACTAACATCAATCCGGCTAAACCGGTATTAAGCAATACAAATGAATAGGTTAATAGTTTTTCGTTGAGCCGGTGTGAGATTAAAAACATCGGAATCAATGTGGTACCAACACCGAAAATCATCATAACAAAAAAACCAACCAATCCCATTGTCACATGGTTGTGCATATGCATCAAATGCGATGCCGTGTAAAAATGGTATTTGAAATTTAACGCTGTCAACAAACCTTCGGTTTCGGTCATCAATAACCAAAAAACCGCAGCCAGAATAAACAGAGATTTGAAATTTTTTATCCGGGCATTTTTGTAACTCATCATGATGTTAAAGATGAAAAAGAACAATGACAGATACATACTCGTAGCCGCATAAGGCAACAAATTGGTATAATCACCTATCCAAAAGGTATAAACCAAAAAAATGATACTACCGGCAGTGAGCCAAAAGGTAAATTTTGCTAATTTTTCGCTGTATAATGCCGTGTCAAAAATAACCGGTATCAACTGATATAAAGAGCCAAAAATCAACATCATCAGCCAACCTAAAACAGCGGTATGTGTAACAGCCAAAAGCCGGTGATCATAATAAACGCCTATAAAACGGGAACTCGACAAAACCAATAAAATACCTAATACCAATAAACCGATAGCGGCAAATAAAAAATGTGGCTTAACCGTACTGATAGCCGGTGCATTATCCGTATGTAAATTTTTGGCCATAATCAGTTATTTTTGTTTTTCTTATAAATAATTAAATAGGTATAATCCGGCGATTTTTCTTTTGAAACCAAGGTATAGCCCCGTTTTTCGAGTTCGGGTAACAAAAATTGCGGTATGCGTTTATGATGCACAAACAAAGCTTCATCTTCCGGCAAGGTTTCCAAGCGTTCCAAAATGGTTTGCATGGGCATGGGCATTTCCAAATGCCGCACATCAACTTCCGGAAGCTTTCCGTCAAATTGCTGTTTTATTTGTTCAAAATCAACATCTTGCATATCTTTTTTGAAAGTTGATTTTTGAGTGTTTTCCTGTTTATTTTTAGAAAATTTCGGATGAATATCATGGTATTTACAAGGCACGTTTTTCTTACCGAACAAGCGTTGTAACAAGCCGGGCTTTTTACAATTGAGTTTAAAATAGGTCAAATAATTGCCATCGGCATCTTGCGTCATCCAGTGTACAAAATTTTTACCGATTAGATAATCAACCAACGGAATAGGTTCAAAATCATTGATAATCAATAAAACCTGTCCGGGTTTAATTTTTCTAGCTGTTTTATTGATGTAACCAAAAGGGTCTTTACCTTGATGAATAATCGGGCGTACATCGAGTTCTATAATTTCCTTACCTGAAAAATCGGGTGGCATAATTTCTAAATCGGGTGTATTTTGAAAATCATCGGGAACCAATTCCACTTCAAATCCTGCCTGTTGTAATGCCTTTAAAAAATCATTGACCGGCACTTTGCCGATTCGTGCGGCATCTTTTACCGATACCCGCGTTGCCAAACTGCGTCGCAAGATAGGATTTTGCAGTTTTTTAAAATTGGGATGAATAGCCGCAATCACATCAATGGCTTCCGGCTTTTCTTTTAATATTTTGGATATTTTGGTATCCTTAGTGACTAACATAAACCTGATGATTTGATGTGCAAAAATAGCATAAATATATTAATTTGGAATGTTTTTAAATAAGAATTTTTTACACATATAAATAACTCACTAAGCGAATTTTAACTAATTTTACGGCAACAAACAGACCCAAATGAAATACTTTTTAATCTTTTATATGTTTTCAATCCGGATATTAATGGCGCAGCAGCCGGTTGACAGCATTAATCAATTGTTGCAAACTGCCGACTCTAACCATAAACGCATTGCGCTATTACAACAGAAAAATCCATTTTTTTTAAACACTTCACCGGACTCATTGATAGAAAACAATCGTAAAATCATCAAACTGGCCAAGCAGTTAAACAAACCGCAATTAATCAGTGAAGCTTATCGGTATATAGCAGAAGCGGGCTTACGAAAACACAATTTTGATTTAGCCAAACAGAATGCCGAAAAAGCCCTGAAAATTGATGATAGTTTGCAACATTATGCCGATATGATTTTAGATTACAATCAGCTTGGGCGTTCTTATTACGATTTTGACCATCCTAAAAAAGCCATTGCCATATATAAAAAAGCCGTTGCCGTTTACCAAGCACATCCGGTTGGACATAAAATCGGGACGATTTACGGCAATATCGGCGCCGCATACAACCGGCTCAACCAACCCAATGAAGCATTAAAATATTTTTTAAAACAAGCCGAATTTGTTGAACAACACAACGACCCGCTTCAAAAAAGTAAAGTCAATTACAATATCGGCTATACTTATATGCAGATGGAACAGTTTAAAAAAGGTGAAAAATACTTTTTAAAAGCCCTTCAAGATTCTGCCAAAATTGATGTTAAAGATTATGTTTATGTCAATTATCACGCATTGGGCATGTTATATTCCCGCTGGGGTAAACTCGATAAAGCATTGGAAGCCAATCAAAAAGCGTTAAAATATTTTGATGCAACGCAAAATAAGATGTATCAATTTGATTTACACAACAACAATGCCGCTATTTATCTCAAAAAAGGCAATAAAAACAAAGCGCTACAAGAAGCCGAACAAGCATACCAAATAGCCAAACAAGTCGGTTTTAAACTGGGCATGGATGCTGCTCAAGCAACCAAAGCCGATATATATGTTAATTTTAGAGACTATAAACAAGCCGAAAAAATATTAAACCGGTTAAAAAAAGATTCAAGTATAACACATCATGAAATTTTATTGTCATTATATAACAGTTTATACAAAGTCGATAAACATAACAAAAATTATAAAGAAGCCCTGTTTTATCACGAGAAATTGAAACATCTGAACGATTCTATACTCAAAGCCCAACGTGACAGTAAAGTTGCCGAAGTAGAAACTCGTTATCAAACAGAAAAGAAAGAAAAAGAAAACCTGAAACTCAAAGCCGAAAAGGCACAGCAGGAACTATTGCTAGCCAAAGAAAGCAAACAAAACACATATTTATCAGCAGGTATTTTAATAGCAATAACCGGTTTGGGTATTTTTGCTTTCTATTACCGTCGTAACAAACGGCAGAAAGACTTGATTGAACATTTACAAAAAGATTTGCACCACCGGATTAAAAACAATTTAGCGGTTATTGATGCACTTATCGAAGATATCAAAGACGAATTTGACGACACAAATATTCATGCCAAACTCAACGAACTGCAAAACCGTATCAACAGTATCAACGAAATTCACCGGCAACTGTATTTCAACAAGGATATCACACACTTAAATCTTAAAACTTATTTGGATAAAATCAGCCACAGCATACAAGAATCCTTTGGTAAAAATGATGTAACAATCGACAATAAAGTTCCGGAAAGTTTCAAATTGGAAGTCAATACATCATTTCCTATCGGATTGATTGTCAACGAGTTTCTAACAAATTCCTTTAAATATGCTTTCGACGGACAAAGCAATGGAAAAATAACAATTGATTTAATCGAAAAAGGACGAAATTATGTATTAAAATTATCGGATAACGGAAAAGGTTTACCCCCGGATTTAGATATAGAAAACTTAGATAGTTTTGGTTTAAGTATCATGCAGTTGCTTGCCAAACAACTAAAAGGTATTTTTAGAATCCAAAGTAAAAACGGCGTTCAAATTGAAATTGAATTCCCTAAATAACTGATAATTTACCATAAAATAATCCGTTACTATTCAT
>WFZY01000073.1 GCA_015489265.1 Flavobacteriaceae bacterium
AAAAAGGCAATTTGACATTCCCTATGCTACGCATTAAGGATTGAAAAGTCAGATAGATAAATAACGGTGGTAAACCTAAAAATGTAATTTTTAAATAAGCAACGGCATCATCATAAACCGCCGGTTCCACTTTCATCATACCGACCAAAACCGGCGCTATCCAATAGCCCAAAAATGCCAATAATAACGAAATACTTAAAACCGAGAAAAAAGTTTGTGTCGAAATATGCGCTACTGCATCAGCATCTTTAGCCCCATAACGTTTGGCAACTAAAATAGAACCGGCTATAGCCATGCCGGACCCTAAAGAAATAATCATGAAAACAATGGGAAAAGCCAATGAAACCGCAGCCACCGCTTCACTACCTAAACGTCCCACCCAAAAGGTGTCGGTTAAATTGTATGCCGTCTGTAAAATATTGGTCAAAATCAATGGAATGGATAATTTGACCAATGCTCGTAATATGGAACCTTCTGTTAGTTTGTTCATTATTCAAATTTATTCGCCAATTGCCCGCAAGCCGCATCAATATCTTGTCCTTTGCTACGACGTATTGTAACGGTGATACCGGCATCGGATAATGCTTTTTGATAAGCTTCCAAAATCCGGTCATCGGCTTGTTGAAACCGGTCGGTGTCATCAATCGGATTGTATTCTATCAAATTGACTTTGGACGGCACTTTTTTGGCAAAATCCACCAATGCTTTAATCGATTTTTCATCGTCATTGATACCTTTAAACACCAAATATTCAAACGTGATTTTTTGCTTGGTTTTTTGATACCAATACTGCAAACTGCTCAACAACTCTTTTAAACCGCCTTGCCGTTTATTAACCGGCATAATTTCCGACCGAATAGTGTCAATAGCCGAATGCAAAGATACTGCCAAACCGGTTTTCGGATTGTCATCAGCCATACGCCGGATATTTTTAGGAATACCCGATGTAGAAATGGTAATCCGGCGGGCAGCCATACCCAAACCTTTGTCCGAAGTGATTTTTTCCACGGCACTCATCACGTTTTCGTAGTTGAGCAACGGCTCACCCATACCCATAAAAACGATATTGGCCAACGGGTGTCCGTAATATTCTCGACTTTGTTGGTCGGCTTCAACCACTTGATCAACTATTTCGTCCGGCGTGAGATTACGCATGCGTTTAAGCCGCGCCGTGGCACAAAATTTACAATCCAACGAACAGCCCACCTGCGACGACACGCAAGCCGTTGTGCGCTTGTTTGCCGGAATAAGCACCGACTCGACAATCAAATCGTCCTTTAAACCGACGGCATTCTTGATGGTGCCGTCCGTGCTACGTTGAAATTTGCGGATTTTGATATGCGGAATACTGAAATGAGCATCTAAAAATTGTCGCAAGTCTTTGGACAAGTTGGTCATTTCATCAAAATTACGGACATTTTTCTGCCAAAGCCATTGATAAACTTGCTTGGCTCTAAAAGCTTTTTCCCCGTTTTTGGTAAAAAAATCGGTTAATTCTTCTAATGAAAAGCCCCTGATGTTCGGTTTGTTATTCATATTGCAAAGGTATGATAAAATGCTTAATTTGTGTTGAAGCGCCTTACAATCCTAAACTACTATATGTTATCAAATTTTTTATTGAGATTAAATTAGATACATTAATTACACATTTAAAAGATGGGTATATTGTAAAAGATAAAATAGTTAAATTATCAAAGGATAGTCTTGTGTTGTATAATTATAATTTTAAAGAATTAACCAGACTTTATAATCGTGGAAAATACTAATTAATAAGTAGTTTCCACAATCATTTCCACGTGGTTACATAGCGGTTAATATATGGTGTCGTACCGGACTTGTGTCCGCACAACTATGGCTTTTACAACAAAGATATTTGAAATTCTATGAATTTTCCGATGTAAATATACTTAAACATCGAAGTAAGCGAGATGCCTACTATGCGCTATATATAGTGATGTGGCGCTTATTTTTTATATTTCTATTGAGATTTGCACTTTTCCGCCTAGTCCTTTTTCTACTATGTCAAATAAAGTTTTTAGCGTGATATTACTTCCGTCATTTTCAACTCTTGAAATATAGGTTCTTTTTTTATTTACAATTTGCCCTAATTGTTCTTGTGTCAAGTTCCTTTTTTTTCTCGCATCGCGTAATAACATACCAATCTTAAAGGCTTCAAAATCACGTTCCAATTGGTCACGTCTTTTGGTGCCTTTTTTTCCATAGACTTCATTTTTAATTTCTTTCCAAGTTTTGATATTATTACTCATAATTTCTGTTTTTTTCGTTATAATATTCTTGCATCAATTTTTCAGCTTTTTTAATCTCTTTTTTGGGTGTTTTTTGAGTTTTCTTTTGGAATCCGGTTAATAAAATAACTAATCGACCTTTATCAAAGAAGCAAAAAACTCGCCAAATATTTTTTCCTATTCTAATTCTAGCTTCATATAATCCTTTTGTTCCCTTAATTTGCTTCAAATATGTTTCAGGAATATGTTCAAAAGTTTCAATTATTTCAATCACTTTATAAATCTTATTTTGAACCTTTTCAGGTTGATTTTTAAGAAAATTTATAAAGTAATCCTTATAAGCAACAACTTCTCTTACTTTTTCCATTACGCAAAGGTAACTTAAAAGTTACAAATTTCAAAATATTTAATGATTATTTCTCTCTAAAAGTCGCATTTACTAATTGAATTTATAATTTAAATTTAATGTGGAAAGAATTATTATTCAGGGATAGAGATTAATCTTGTTTATTATAAGCCACAACGGCTACGTGTATAGTTGCGGATTTTATAGCTTTTAACTTTCATTTTGTCACTATCATTTATTAAATGCAAAATGTTGATATTCAGCAATTAACCGCCATTAAATATACACTGTGTTAGCGGTTCGGCATTTTTATTCCACAATCAATTTCATCACAGATTTTTGTCCTTGTTTGTTCCAAATATCAACCAAATAAACCCCTTGGGATAATCCTTGAATATTCGCGGGATATTTTGACACGCCTTGCGGGTCAAATTCGCGGACGTGAAGAGACGCCATGCATGGCGTCTCTACGGCGACGGTGCGGGGGAAAATCCCCCACGACATTCGTCGGGACACGGCGCGAAATTTTTATTCCTTCACAAATTTTATAACCCCAAATTGTCCTTGGTCGTCCTGCAGGCGCATAATGTAGATACCTGCGGATAATCGGCGGACATCAATTGCGTTCTCCGGTTGTGGAGAGAAAAATGCCTGTGAATCTACCTTTTGTCCCATAACATTGAAAATCTCAAATCCTTTGAGGTTGCTGTTCTCCAAAGTAATGTGCAAGGTGTTTTTCACCGGATTTGGGTACATCTTTAAGCCCGCGATTTTTTGGTCTTCGATGCCGAGGGTTGTGGTTTGTTCGACATTACCGGCGTCTGATGTATTACCGGTGGCGTCCACGGCTTTGCTATAAAATTCGT
This sequence comes from Flavobacteriaceae bacterium, assembly GCA_015489265.1. Taxonomy (GTDB): domain Bacteria; phylum Bacteroidota; class Bacteroidia; order Flavobacteriales; family Flavobacteriaceae; genus WGBX01. The sequence goes on from WFZY01000073.1 coordinate 3,459, forward strand.
AAGTTGTACCGGAAGTTAAACCGCTGTAAGTGTAGTTTGGTGTGGTGCTGGTTCCGGCAAGGGTTCCATTGGCGACACCGTCAATGGTGGTATCTGAATAAAATTCATAATGATCTAATTGGCAGTTATCCGTAGAAGCATCACTGTGGACAGTGGCGCTTGTGTCGGTGGTGCTATCAACCGCTAAATTCGCGGGATTTGTTGGTGCTTCGGTGTCTTGGACATAAGCTTCTTGGGTTTGAGTAACGGTATTACCGTGTCCGTCATCAAAAGTCCATGTAATAATAGATGTGTCTGCTGTAATAGGTAATGTGGTATCAGTGGTTGCAGTCAAGTTGCCGGCACAGTTATCTGTCGCAGTAGGTGGGGTAAGGGTGTCAATTTCGCACTGATCTGTAAGGTCCGGTAAATTTTGACTGTCCGGCACCGGTGCTTCGGTATCATTCACGATAGCGTTTTGGGTTTGAGTAATGCTATTTCCGGCGCTGTCGGTATAAGTCCAAGTGATGACATGGTTTCCTTGGGTTGTGATAGGGAAAGTAACATTCGGTACACCAACAATTTGACCATCAGTGTCGTCGGTGGCGGTTGGGTATTGGGAAGGGACAAGATTGATTTCGCATTGTCCGGTTAGGGTTGGTAAATTTGGATTGTCTAATACTGGTGGCGTAGTGTCCGGGGCATTGATGGTAATCGGTGCACTTGCCAATGACGGATTTACCGGGGAATCTGACCAGTAGGTATAAGCGAGGACGCGGTAGGTTCCCGGGGCGAGTGTAACGCCGTTGGTCATTTGTTCTAGAGTGAACGGCCCATACTCATACTGGTCGTTAACGACATCAACGGTGCCGTCGTTGTCTTGGTCGGTGTAGATATAAAAGAGAGGCTCGTTTAA
>WFZY01000074.1 GCA_015489265.1 Flavobacteriaceae bacterium
CCCGAATTCCATAGCTTCGGCTCTATTGATACCATGCACTTTTAGCCCGTATAACAAGCGCCAATGCCGGTTGAGATAAAATTTGGTTGCCAAGCGGTTATAAAAACGGGTTTCAAAATTGTAAGGGTAATAAATATAGTAGCCCGCACCAATATCAATACCAAATTTCCGGTAATAAAATTCGTGTTCGACATAAATCCCGATGCGTTTAAAGTCGGGAATATCGTCTAAATGATACTCGGGCATGGCATAGTGTTCATAACGAATTTGTTCTTTTAAAAAATAAGAGACAAACAATTCTATACCAAAGCTGATTTTATGCCTGAAATTCAAATGTTTTTCCACCTGAAACCCCGGAATAAAAAACGGAAATTGTCCGCTGTCGTAATAATCGGATTCGTTGATACCAAAGCGCAAAAAACCGAGATATTGCCATGTTTTATCATATTCGGGTATTTGTTTTTCTTGTAAAATTTTATCGGAACGCCCGTCATAGAGCAAACCAACAGTCATACTCGGAATGTTGGCACCATAGTTGGGTGATTGCAAATTGCCATTGGAATAATGAAAAATTGCCAAGCCCAGTTGCAACCGCCAGTTTTGATAGATTTTCGGACTTTTCAGATACAAACCGATATCAAACGGAAATAACCAATGTGAGCCAAACAATTGATTTTTCGAATTGGTTTGCTTGTCATACGGATGCGTGTTGTAAGCCACCCCTTGTGATATCCGAAACGATAGTTGCAAACCCTGTTGCGGTTTAATCAAATAGTAAGACATGAATCCGTATAAACCATAGTTCTTACCTAAAACTTGGTCTCTAAAATCGTGGTATAAAAAAGTGACACCAAAATCGGAATAGCCAAAATTATTCAGCCGTTTTTGGTCATAATAATTAGCTTTGTGCCAACTGATTTGAAAAGAATACGGCATTTCTTGGGCAAACACATAATTGGACTTGATACGCGACAAATTATAGCCCAAATTTACATCCGCCGACAACATTTGATTATGTAATGCCGATGCGTTTTGTCCGTATAAATATTTCCCTACAAAGAAAATCAAGAAGAAATAGTATGTCAGCCGGATGTTCACCTTACAAATATAAGGATTTCACTGATGTCCAAAAGTTTTATTTGTTTCTCGTCGACGTTATCTTTACAATTCATATTCAACCCTTTCACTCCTGGCCATCAACATAATCTTGCAGGTATTTAAAACGCTCGGTTAGTTGGCCGTTTTCGGTCATTTTGGCGCGTTGTAATATACCGTCTTTATCGCCGTTAAAAAATGCCGGAATAATGTATTTTTCAAAGTTTTGACCAAAACCTTCCGACGCATCGCGGGCGATTTCATTGGGTAGATTGTCCACTGTCATACAAGCAATAGCGTTGTCATTTTTATAATCAATTTCTTGTCCGGTAGCCGGATCATAGCCGTAAATAGGGTCGGCAATGGTTGATGCTTTGATGGTGGTAGCCACCGGTCCGTTGATATCGCAGCTGATGTCACCTACTACTTTGATGCGGTTATCGGGGGCTTGCAAATGTTTACGTGTTAAAATGTAAGGGGCGCCTTGTCCGTAAAAATGTCCGGCAATATAGATGTCGGCAACTTTGGTAAATTTTTCAAAATCGCCTTCAAAGTTTTCGGGTTTGGTAAAAAATTCTTGAAAATCAAAGGGCTTGCCTTCCTTGTGTTTGTTATACCAATCCACATCAATTTGCGTATAAACCGGCTCATCAAAAGTTTTATTTAAAAAATCTTCGGGGCTGACTTCCTTAAGTTCCATGGCATCTAATATCTCTTTGGCGCCGTTACCGACACGACCTTTGCCGGTCAACACAATTTTGATAGGCGGTAAAAGATGCTTGATGCCTTTTAAAGTTTTGATCAACGCAGCTTTGTCTTTTAGGTCGATAGCTCGCGGAATATCAAATAAACCGGATTTTTTACCATAAGTTCTAATGGTATTATATGCCCCGACCACGCCGGCATAGTAACCGAATGCCACCAAACGTTTGCCTTTTTCGTCAACAATGGTTTCATGGTCAAATAATGTGATATTTTTATCTAAAATAGCCCGAAGTAATTTGCGATTGTAGGGTTGTTTTTTGATGGTGTGCGAAAAGAAAAAATATTTTTTATGGGGAATTAAAGCATCCACAGGTACTTCTTTAACACCGAGTAAAACATCGGCATCGGATACATCATCGACAACTTTGACGCCGGCTTGCCGATATTCATAATCGGAATATGCTCTGATGTCGGATGTTTCGGCTACAATTTCCAAACCGGGGAATTGTTCCATCAATTCTTTGGCTTGTGCGGGTGTTAATACTACACGTCTATCGGGCGGATTTTTACGTTCTTTGATTAAAGCTATTTTCATAAGTTTGTTTTTTTCGTTAAAATGTTTGACCTTAATTATCAGAATTATAAAAAGGCAAAAGATTTAAATAAGAAAATGATTTTATCCGAAGATTAATCGGTTTTATTTACTTACGCAAATATAAGATTTCTTATCGATTTATAAAAGCGTCATAAATAACTCCGCTACTATGGTCAATACGGCTACCGGTAACGCTTGAAAAAACATTGATTTTATCTTGTTCTTTGAGCAATCCGAGCAAACCGAAAATCAATGCTTCTTTATAGTCGATCATGATTTTGTCCGGAATAACGACTTTTGCGGGACTGTATTTGCGGATTTGTTGTATCAAGTAGTCATTGTGAGCGCCGCCACCGGTTATCAGCAGACTGCCTGCGGTAGTTTTTTGCCCGATTTGTATGGCGATATGTTCTACATAAGTTTTTAAAATATCAGGAATATTTAAATGATAGGTGTCAATCAAAGGCAAAATTTGTTCGGTAACATATTCCCATCCCAAAGATTTGGGTTCATCGTTTTGATAAAATTCCAAATTATTTAAACGATTTAACAATTCTTGGTTGATCGTACCTGATGCTGCCATTTGACCTTTGTCGTCATAAGCCAATCCTTTTTGGGCAACATAGTGGTTCAAAACGATGTTAGCAGGACAAATATCATACGCCAATCGTTTGCCATCGGTTTCGAAAGAAATATTGGCAAAGCCACCGATGTTTAAGCAGTAATCATAGTTTCCGAACAAATAACGGTCGCCTACCGGAACCAAAGGGGCGCCTTGACCGCCCAATGCGACGTCTTGCGTGCGAAAATCACAAATGGTTTTGATACCGGTGGTAGCATTAATGTGTGCGCCGCTACCGATTTGCGTAGTATAGCCGGCTTCAGGACGGTGAAAAACCGTTTGTCCGTGTGATGCAATCAAATCGACATGTTTTATATCATGTCGTTTGATAAAATCATTGACTTGCTGACCTAAATATTTGCCATAGCGAGCATCAAGTTCCACCAAATCAACGGCAGACATGTCAAATGCATTTTTTAAATCTGCTTGCCAAGCGGTGTCATAAGGAATGGTTTCGGCAGTTAAAATTTCAAAATCGGGTAAATTTTCAGTATTAAATTTAATATAAGCCACATCTAAGCCATCTAATGACGTGCCACTCATTAATCCGATTATGTAATTATAGATATTTTGAGACATTATTAATGGCGAAAGTTAACAGTTTTTATTGAGACCTACTAGGTTTCAAAAACCTAGCAGGTCTTTTAATGTTTATGATCTGGTAGGTTTTAAAAACCTGCTAGGTCTAGTTAAATCTATATCAATCAATTTTTTATTTTGCTACTTACTACTAATAATCCCGATTCATTCTTCATCGGGACGTCGCTATGCTCCGCTTTTAACTATCGTGCAATATTTACGGCACGTGTTTCGCGGATAACGGTTACTTTCACTTGTCCCGGATAGGTCATTTCGGTTTGAATTTTTTGAGTGATTTCAAAAGATAAGCGTTTGGCTTTTTCGTCATCGACCTTTTCACTTTCGACGATAACCCGTAGTTCGCGACCGGCTTGAATGGCATATGCCTTTTGTACACCTTGAAAACTAAAGGCGACTTCTTCCAATTCTTTCAAACGTTTGAGATAAGATTCCAATATTTGACGGCGGGCGCCCGGTCTGGCACCGGAAATAGCATCGGCTACTTGTACAATAGGCGCATATAGCGATGTCATTTCTATTTCGTCGTGGTGTGCCCCGATAGCATTGACAACATCGGGATTTTCACCGTATTTTTCAGCCCATTGCATACCGAGCAGTGCATGTGGCATTTCGGTTTCGTCGGTTGGAACTTTTCCGATATCGTGCAATAAACCGGCACGTTTGGCTATCTTGGGATTTAAGCCCAATTCTGCAGCCATGATACCGCAAATTTTAGCAACTTCACGCGAGTGTTGTAGCAAATTTTGTCCGTATGATGAACGATATTTCATGCGCCCGA
>WFZY01000075.1 GCA_015489265.1 Flavobacteriaceae bacterium
AAATATTGCAACAAGTTATTAAAACCAAATAATTATGAACCAACAAACACAACCTGAAGAGATAGATATTATCCAGTTTTTTACTGCTATTGGCAATATGTTTAAAAGCTTCTTTAGAGGTATTGGCAATATGTTTAAATGGCTATTTTTTATATTTGTCGATTCTATTCTTTATGTAAAAAAACACTATATCATATTAGGATTGGGGGTATTGCTTGGTTTAGGTTTCTCTTTTTTTGCTAAAAATCAAGCAGATATTTATTATGGACAAGCCACTTTAAGGACCAATTATAATGCTCAGTTATATCTACAAGAAAAAGTAGCAGCTTTTAATGACCTGATTAGAAAGGGAGATTCGGTTAGTTTAGGAAAGATTTTGGATATACCTTCTACTGAAACAGCACAACTTCAAAATTTCGAATTAAAACCGGTTATAAATGATATTTTCTTGATAGATGATTACGAAGAGTATTTAAAGACTAAAGATACCGTTGTTTACAAATTTATAGATTATGAAGATTATAAAAAGAACATTAATAAAAATAATAACCTTAACCGATATTGGTCATTAAAAATTATAGCTGATTCACCACTGGTTTTTAAGAATTTAAATGAAAAAATAAAAATTTTATTTAATAAAGATGCTGCCATAGAAAAAAGAAAACAGAATTTTTTATTTTATTTAGATATTCAAAAGCAAAAGTATCTAAAATCACTTAATGATATTGATTCAATGCGTGCCATATTTAATCACGTATGGTTAGAAGCAGGACAAAAACCGGAAACAGCTACAAAAAATATTGTTATTGCAAATCAAAGAGTAGAAAAACCGGAAGAACTTTATAATTTATTTCTTGAAAGGCAAAATGCTTTAATAAACTTGAGAAGAACTATTGAACAAATCAATAAATATAATGGGGCGATTATATTTTTAAATGACTTACCACAGAAAGGTATTCGTAAGTCTTCTTTTATTAAAAATAAATATCTCAAATTTTCTTTATTAGGTTTTCTATTGGCATTATCTATTCTATTGCTAAAAGATTTTAATACTTATTTGAATAAATATCAACAACAAAAAGCCGGTAAATCATAATGCTGAAACAACCTACATTTATTGATGATTTGTTTATTATAGAACCAAAGGTTTTTACCGATGATAGAGGATTTTTTTATGAATTTTTTAATCAAAATGAGTTTGAGCAATTAACCAGTCATCAAATCCGGTTTATCCAAGACAATTTAGCCCAATCGCGAAAAGGAGTTTTAAGAGGTTTGCATTTTCAAAAATCACCTTATGCGCAAGCCAAATTAGTTAGTGTACTCAAAGGTGCTGTTTTAGATGTTGTTGTTGACTTACGACAGGAATCAAAAACTTTCGGACAACATTTTTCAATTCTGTTAAGTGCCGAAAACAAAAAACAATTGTTTATTCCGCGAGGTATGGCACACGGTTATTTAAGTCTGGAAGATGATACTTTGTTTTATTACAAAATTGATAATGTGTATCATCCGCAAAGTGAAGCCGGTATTCGCTTTGACGATCCCGACTTAAATATTGATTGGCAATATGACTTATCACAGATCATTTTATCAGAAAAAGACAGAACTTTACCATACTTAAGAGACACAAAAGAGTTTTATGAAAAATAAAATCAAAATCCTTGTTACCGGCGCTGAAAGCCAATTGGGTAAATCCTTGAGAATGATGCCTCACCCCGATTTTGATGTGACGTTTAAAAGTAAGTATACCCTGGATATTACCGATAAAAAAGCGGTAAAGCTATTTTTTAAAGAAAAAAACTTTGATTACTGTTTTAATTTTGCAGCTTATACCAATGTTAATCAAGCCGAAACCGATAAAAAAGCTTGTTTTAATGTCAATGTTAAAGGGGTTGCCAATTTGGCTAAAGCTGCCAAAAAAAATGATTTTACTTTAGTCCATATCTCGACGGATTATGTATTTGACGGTAAGAAAAATACGGCTTATATGGAACATGATAAACCTAATCCGCTTAATGTTTATGGCGCTTCCAAATTAATGGGGGAAGATATTATCCGGCAATATTTAAAAAAGCATTTGATTGTCAGAACATCATGGTTGTATTCAAAATTTAATCGCAATTTTGTCAAAACCGTTTTAGAACTTTCAAAGACACAAAAGAAACTCAAATTGGTCAATGACCAAACCGGAACGCCTACTTATGCCCCGGATTTGATACAATTTTTATGGTTTATGATTCAGACTATTGAGGAAAATCCGAAAAAAAATTATTTCGGCACTTATCATTTTAGCAACCAAGGTAAAGCTACATGGTATGAATTCGGACAGAAAATTTTGTCACTTGCCGGTATAGACAAAAAAATCAAACCCATTAACAGCGCCCGTTTTGAAAGTCATGTTGTCCGTCCGGCATATTCTGTTTTATCTAAAAAGAAAATCAAACAATTATTTGATTATAAACCCCGCAAGTGGGAAGAGGCCTTGAAAGATTTTTTTGAGTAAATGGTTTTTAAACCTTAAGAAATTAAGGTTATTAAGTTAGAAATTTTTTATTTATCATTCCTCGGTTTATCAACAAAACCGGTCGCTTCCGATACATCCCGTCCCGACTTTCATCGAGATCGAGACAACTGGTTCAATTCCTTAGTTCCTCAAATTAACAGCAGAAGTAAAGTCAGAAATGATAAATAAACATCAAAGATAGCTGCATTCAATGAAGCAGGCAAAATTCTCAGTTCCTCATTTCCTCAATAAAGCTAAATCAATAATTAATACTAAATTTGTCTTATAATCAGAAATATTTATAAGAATGGCTATCATAAAAGAAGTTTTAGGTAAAGAACCCCGTTTTGGCAAATATGCTTTTTTAGCGGATAATGCTGTAATTGTTGGTGATGTTGTTGCGGGTGATTATTGCAGTATTTGGTTTGGCGCTGTTGTTCGCGGTGATGTTAATTATATCAGAATTGGCAATAAGGTCAACATTCAAGATGGTGTGGTTATACACGGCACTTACAAAAAAGCACCGACTCATATTGGTAATAATGTTTCCATTGCTCATAATGCAACTGTTCATGGTTGTACCATTAAAGACAATGTATTAATCGGCATGAATGCCGTAATTTTAGATCATGCCGTTATAGAATCTAATGCTATCGTTGCAGCCGGATCAGTAGTAACCAAAGGAACAGTTGTTGAAAGCGGTAGTGTATATGCCGGTATTCCTGCTGTAAAGATTAAAGATATCAGTCCGGAATTAGTGCAAGGTGAAATCAAACGTATAGCCGATAGTTATATCAAATATGCATCGTGGTATCAACCGGACAATGATTAAAAATCATAATAAACTCCAAAACTATATATGCGACTGCCATCATTGCCAATAGTGTACATTAAGCCAAGTTGCGGGATAGGTGACCCGTCAAAGCGTATGCCTGCATCAATGACAAAACCATGTACGGCATCGTAAGGTGGTTCCTTTGAAATAACATTGGAATAGTTATATCCGCCGCCGAGATATAATCCGACGAGATACAATGAATTTTCTTCTGAATTTAATCCCCAATTAAAATTGACTATTACCGGAATCGAGTAGCTTAATCTTGTAGGAAATACATCGTCATATTCGCGGTATTTGTACCAATTTCTAAAACCTACCCCTATTTGTGGCCGTGCTTCAATAGAAAAGGTTGTTTCAGGACCCAACTCAACAAAATTGTACCGTGGAATAGCTGTCAAATTAGCATCATAACCCGTATAGGTGGGCGCCGTCATATATTGACCGGTGATTCCTGCAGAGAAATAGAATTTTTTATATCCATATTGTGAAAATGATTGAAAGCCAATCATCAGCAACAAAAATATAATTGTTTTTTTCATGATAAAAATTTATACACTTTTGCAAATATACAAATAAATAAAAAAAAATGTTAAAACTAAACAGCTTTTTCCTTTTTATGTATAAATTTCGTCAAATTTATCGATAAATTTAAAAATATTAACTTAGCATTTGCGTTTCGCTCAAGATGATAAAGCGCTTCTGTAACAGATTCATAAATGTCTTGAATGTTTTTTGAGTGGATATAAGGGGCTAATTTTTTCAAATCAAATCGATTATGGCTGAAATCATAATATGCTAAGGAAGGATTTTGGTAGTTTATCATCAAAGCTTGGCGGAAAGTTTCGAGTGCAAATTCCAAAAATTGCTTTTGGGTTTCTCTGTTTTCAGTGGCTAATTTTTCCGACCACATAATCAATTTACGAATGGCTTGTTTATCTTTTTTGGCAGAAAACGCCACCCTAACCCATTCGATAAACAGTTTTTGAAAATCATTATCTGAATTTTCACTTTCTGCAAATTGCAATGCTTTCTGCCAATTACCATTTGCTTGATGGGCTATTTTCAATGCTTGTTCGGGTTTGAAGTCAAAACGATGTATCAATTCGTTTTTGATGGTTTCAACCGCAATTAAATTAAAATGATGGACTTGACAACGACTGATTATGGTCGGTAAAATATTATCTGTTTTTTCGGCTATCAATATGAATTTGGTATCTTCGGGTGGTTCTTCTAAAATTTTCAACAATTTATTAGCCGTTTCATTATTCATTTTCTCAACCATCCAAATGATAAAAACTTTATGTTGCGCTTCATAGGGTTTAACCGCCACTTTTTTGATAATTTGTTCGGCATCGGCAACTCGTATTTGTCCTTGCTTGTTGGCAACGTTTAAAAACTGCATCCAATCATATAAACCGGCATAAGGTTTTTGTGCTATAAACTCTCGCCATTGCGATAAAAACTGGTCACTGTTAATGTTTTTAGCACTACCGCTTGCAGCAGTTGGAAAGACAAAGTGCAAATCGGGGTGTATCAATTTACTGACTTTGTTTTGACAATTTGCATTGTCACCGCAAAGTAGCTGGTTGGCAAAAGCCAATGCCATAGGCAAGGTTCCCGTACCTTCATCACCTACAAACAATTGCGTATGCGGAATACGGTCTGATGAAATGATTTTTTGAAAATAAGTTTTTAAAAAATCTTGTCCTATAATAGCATCAAAATTCATATGACAAAGATACATTTTATACCAATTCTAAATATAAAATAGTCCAAAAATAATTTGGTATCCCCGACAATAGTCGGGAGTAAACAATACCGCTACTACATGAAAATAATACTAGAAAAATATAAAATATTTCAAAACAAAGTATTATGCCGATGCAATATGAAAATTGTTCAACAAATTGAACAATATTGAATATGCAAGCGGTATAG
>WFZY01000076.1 GCA_015489265.1 Flavobacteriaceae bacterium
CATCTTGTGCCAGCCAGATGGTTGCATTGAGCATCAGTTTACGATGCGAACCACCGCCTTCGGCATACCAACCGTTGTATAAATTGTCATGTGGGTCTCCTGTACCATCATCAGCCGGCGAACTGTCGCCTATGCCTACCACACGCCCTTGACCGAATTGCGCAGACACAAATAACGCATCTTGATTATTTTGTCTGTAAATCAAACCGGTAATCGAATTATTATCATTCGGGAAAAGCTGAATGTTTGTCCCGCCGTGAAATTCCAATGCCGTGACATCACCGAAAAAGCCGTGCAAAATGGGATTGCCGGACAAATTTGCGATGTTATAAGTCGTCTCGCTAAAATTATCGTAATTAAACAAAAAACCGAACGGATCCGTTTGCACCGGATTGTTTTGAAACAAATCGTTCCAAACATCTACCGAATCAACGCCATCACCATTTCTGTCCGAGCGGTCGTGGTCGGATGTGATAAATAAACCGCCGCCGTTATTGACAAAATTGAGAATGGCTGTTTGCTCAGCCGAAGTAAACAAAATATTGGGTTCGGTTACGATAAATACATCATAATTTGATAAATCTTGCGGATTATTGGGGTCATTATATGTTATTTGCCCGTCATAAGGCAATGTTTCGACTTGATAACCGTATTGCACCAATTCTATGCCCCAAGCGGAATTACCGCCCGTCCAATAATATTCTGTGGTTGAAGCCGTTACAGTCGATTGATCCGGCGACGGAAAACGTTGCGGATTGGCTTCACTGCCACCAATATAGGGATTAGGGTTGTATCTTAGGTTAAAATTGTCCGCGTCTATAATCCAATCGGCATTGTTAGCGGTTTCGGCTTTGGTTGCGTCAAATAAGATTTTGATTTGCGCTTGTGTAGCTAAACCGAATAAAATAAAAATTAAAAGTATTGTTTGTTTCATAAATTTAGTTTTTTACGGGTTCACCAAACAAATCAAATGCTTCGGCACCGGTGATTTTAATGTTTAAAAATTTACCCGGTTCTATGTAAAATTTACTAGCATCTACCCGGACTTCATTATCAACTTCCGGACTGTCATATTCCGTCCTGCCGACATAAAAATCGCCTTCTTTACGGTCAAACAAGCATTTGAAAACTTGGCCGATTTTGGCTTGATTTTTTTCTAATGAAATTTGCTCTTGCAAAGTCATGATTTCTGCTACACGCTGCTGTTTAACATCATCCGGCACGTCATCGACCAGTTTGCCGGCATGCGTATTTTCTTCATGCGAATAGGCAAACACGCCCAAACGGTCAAATCTGGTTTCGGTAACCCATTGTTTGAGTTCTTCAAATTTTGTTTCGGTTTCACCCGGATAGCCGACAATCAAAGTGGTGCGAATAGCCACATCGTGTACTTGTTGCCGTAGTTTTTTGATTAAATCTTCGGTTTTTTGACGCGTGTGACCCCGTCGCATCGATTTGAGAATATCATTATTAATATGTTGCAAAGGCATATCCAAATATTTGCAAATTTTGTCTTCACGGGCAATGGTTTCTATGACTTCTTCGGGAAAACCGGTCGGGAAAGCATAATGCAAGCGGATCCATTCAATACCTTCTACTTTAACCAATGCTTTGAGCAAATCATTAAGCCGGCGTTCGCCATACAGGTCTAATCCGTAAAAGGTCAAATCCTGTGCAATAAGTATCAATTCCTTAACGCCTTTTGCAGCTAACTTCTCGGCTTCCAATACCAAACTTTCGATACTGCGTGAAATATGTTTGCCGCGAATCATCGGAATGGCGCAAAACGAACAACTACGGTCGCAACCTTCGGAAATTTTTAAATAAGCATAATGTGACGGCGTGGTCAGTTGGCGTTCGCCTATTAATTCGTGTTTGTAATCGACATTAAAAGTTTTAAGTAAACTAATCATATCATGCGTGCCGAAATATTGGTCTACTTCCGGAATTTCTTTGGGTAGAATATCTTTGTAACGTTCACTTAAACAACCGGTTACGTACACTTTTTCGATATAACCGGCTTCTTTATCGTTGATAGCCGCCAATATTGTATCGATAGATTCTTGTTTGGCATCGTGGATAAAACCGCAGGTATTGATGATGACAATATCGCCCGAATCGGCATTGTGGGTCACTTCATAACCGTTATGTGCCAGTTGTCCCATCAAATTTTCACTGTCATAGACATTTTTAGAACACCCTAACGTGATGATATTGATTTTTTTATCAGACGGTTTAACTTTCATATAGTATTTATTAGACCGCAAAGATATGGAATTACTGAGCATTACCGGTTTTTTAAATAGATTTTAACACCAATTTCAAATTAGATATTTCGAGACAAATGGACCATATTTTGTCATGATGTATTAATCATTATACCCATTAAAGGTATCAAATGCAAAACTTGTGGACTTTTAATAACCATAAAAAAAGCCCGGCAAAACCGGGCTAGTAAAAAATTTATTCAATAAAAATTAAGCTTGCTTAACGTTTACTGCATTCAATCCTTTTTTACCTTCTTTGAGTTCAAACTCAACTTTGTCACCTTCACGGATGTCATCAATTAATCCTGTAACGTGTACAAAATATTCTTGGTTTGAATCGTCGTCGATAATAAAACCAAAACCTTTGGCTTCATTAAAGAACTTTACTGTTCCTGTTTTCATTATTGTAATTTAATTTATTAATACGGCAAAGGTAAGCTTTTTTTATTCTAAACCTAATTTTATTTAAAAAAAAA
>WFZY01000077.1 GCA_015489265.1 Flavobacteriaceae bacterium
CTTTAATGATAACAGACTTGGTAGTTTGAACATCGAAGTACCTTATCCGTCAGACCAACTGGAAATAGAAACTATCCGGTTTAGAGACAAAATCAAGCCGGGACAACAAGAACAGTGGCGTTTCAAAATTAAAGGTGTTCAAAGTCAAAAAATTACTGCCGAAATACTAGCATCTATGTATGATGCATCTTTGGACCAATTTGTGAAGCATACATGGCATTTTAATCCTATCACCTATAAAACCTATTTTCCGGGAAGTATTATACGGCAATCGGCTAGTTTTGGTCAAACAACAACTTCTATACCTTGGCGCACTGAGTATTGGGGCAACAATGGCGCCACTCATTGGCGCAACAATAGCTTACAATGGTTTGGGCTGAGATTTAGAAGCACTTATTATGGCAATCGCATATTGAGTCCGCGTGTATTTTCAATACAAAAATCGGAAAAGGTTGCCGTAGCTGCTGAAAGTGATGTGGCAATCGAAGAACCTGCTGCTGTAAGTTTTGCCAAGGCAGAATCTAAGCTGCCTGAAAAAGAAGTTTCAAATGATGTCGCGCCGGAAGTCCGAAGTGATTTTAGAGAAACCGCCTTTTTCTATCCAGAATTATATACGGATAAAGACGGCAATGTTGAATTCAGATTTAACGCCCCCGAAAGTTTGACCAAATGGAAATTGCAAATTTTGGCACACGATAAACAGTTAAAACACGGCTACAAAGAATTTTTGACACAAACCCAAAAAGACTTGATGGTGTTTCCCAACGCCCCGCGCTTTGTGCGACAAGGCGACACGTTGATGTTTAGCACCAAAATCAGTAATCTGTCGGATAAAAAACTGTTTGGAAATGCCGAACTGACTTTGATTGATGCCGTTCATCAGAAAGATGTCACCAATTATATTACTAAAAATATCAAACAAAGTTTTAGTGTGGATGCCGGTGGCAATACGCAGGTACAATGGCAATTAATCATCCCCGATGATATAGACGCTCTGCAATATATCGTCAAAGCCAAAGCCGGCAATCAAACCGATGCCGAGCAAAACTTTTTACCGGTCTTGTCTAACCGCATGTTGGTTACCGAAACTATGCCGATGTGGGTGCGAAGCGGTCAGCACAAAACTTTTGTGTTAGATAAATTGGTACACCAAAAAAGCAAGACTTTAAAAAATCACCGGTTAACCTTGGAAATTACCAGCAATCCGGCTTGGTATGCCGTGCAAGCGCTACCGTATTTAATGGAATATCCTTATGAATGTAGCGAGCAAACTTTTAGCCGGTATTATGCCAATACGTTGGCAGCGCATATCGTGCATCAAAATCCGAAAATCAAAAAAGTATTTGATGTATGGAAACACTTAAAATCCGATGCTTTATTGTCCAATCTGGAAAAAAATCAAGAACTTAAAAATATTTTGATTGAAGAAACGCCTTGGCTGCGTGATGCACAAAGCGAATCGGAACAAAAGAAACGTATTGCCCTGCTTTTTGACTTAAACAAAATGAGTTATATGCAGCAAAGCACTTTGCAAAAACTCTATAAATTACAATTGCCCGGTGGTGGTTTTACGTGGTTTAAAGGCAGTCATTATCCAAACCGGTATATAACGCAACATATTGTAGCCGGATTCGGCCATTTAAAACATTTGGGTGTTGTTGAAAACCAACGGCTTATCTATCCTATGGTAGATAAAGCCATTCAATATTTAGACCAAGAAATCCGTAAAGATTATGAACATTTGCTTGAAATTGCAAGCAAACATACAAACAAACAAGCCTATTTGGAAAACTATAAAACGGGTGCTTTTCAGTTACATTATTTATATGCCCGCAGTTTTTATCCGGAATTTACCATGTCAAAAGCTGTGACCGAAGCAGTGGATTATTACCGCCGGCAAGCCCAAAAATATTGGTTGGATTACGGCTTATACGAACAAGGATTATTGGCATTGGTATCGCATCGACATAAGGATACGGTAATAGCCAAAAAAATCATCCGTTCGTTAGACGAAAACAGCATTAAGAGTGAAGAGCTGGGTATGTATTGGAAAAACAATTCCGGTGGCTGGTTTTGGTATCAAGCGCCTATCGAAACCCAAGCCCTGTTGATAGAAGCATTTGATGCCATAGATGGTGATGTCAAAAAGGTTGATGAGATGCGGATTTGGTTGCTAAAAAACAAGCAAACCAATGCGTGGAAAACCACCAAACAAACTACCGAAGCTATTTATGCCTTGCTTTTAAAAGGCACGGATTTTCTGGCACTTGGCAATACGGTTGATGTCAAAATAGGCAAGCTTAACATACAACCTGACAAGATGCCGGAACTGAAAACCGAAGCCGGAACGGGCTATTTCAAAAAATCTTGGGCGGCTGACCAAATCACCCCCGAAATGGGCAGGGTTAGCATTACCAAGAAAGGCAAAGGTATTGCTTGGGGCGCTTTGTATTGGCAATATTTTGAAGATTTGGATAGAATTACCCATGCCAAAACGCCTGTCAATATTACCAAAAAATTATTTGTCAGAAAATTTACCGATACCGGTGAAATTTTGCAAAAAATCGATACGAAAACCGCTGTCAAGATTGGGGATTTAATCAGAGTTCGTATTGAAATCAAAGTGGACAGACCGATGGAATATGTGCATCTGAAAGATATGCGTGCCGCAGGATTTGAACCGGTCAATGTGTTGTCAAGCTATAAGTGGCAAGACGGTTTGGGCTACTACGAAGCTACCGGCGATACGGCTACTAATTTCTTTATCGATTATCTTCCCAAAGGTGTTTATGTGTTTGAATATGATTTGCGCGCCAACAATGCCGGAACTTATTCTAATGGCATTACACAATTACAATGTCTGTATGCGCCGGAATTTAGCAGTCATAGCAAAGGCATTCGGGTACGGATTAAATAAGTGCGCGAACCTACCATGCAATTGTATGGATGTTTTTTGAGTTTTAAAAATTTTAGGTTCTATATCGATTAAGATGGGTAATATATAATAATAATATATCAAATAATAATGCCACCCCTTTGGGGTTTTAATGATTCTGTTTTTATGGATTATTACAATAATATCAGCCCGAAGGGCTTCATATAAAGAACCCCGTAAGGGTGAAATTATTTGAAAAGTTAATCGATGCGATTTGATTCTTGAGCTTAATTTATTATTACCCATACAAAAC
>WFZY01000078.1 GCA_015489265.1 Flavobacteriaceae bacterium
ATAACCATGAACGACTTCAATGCAAGTTACAACAAAATTTTAAATGTATTAAAGACAATCACTGACAAAGTGAATTTTTTAAATCAAAGACGCAAACCCAAATTAACTGACATTGAACTTATTGCAATGAACCTGACGGCTGAATATTTAAGTATTGATAGTGAGTGTCAATTATTTAGGATTATTCCCAACGAGCTTAAATCTAAAATCGAACGTTCGGTTTATAACCGTAGGAAACGAAAATTGTTTTTTGCCATTGAAGAGATTAGAAAAAAACTCTCTGATGCTTTTCTCAAATACGAAACGCATTTTATCGTGGATAGCATGCCTTTGGAGGTGGCCAAATTATCACGAAGTAGTCGAAGTAAAATTTGTAAAGAAGACTTTGCCACGGCGCCGGATAAAGGGTACAGTGCCAGTCAAAAAATGTACTTTTATGGTTATAAAATCCATGCGATTTGCTCCATCAATGGTGTCTTCAAAAGCTTTGATATATCCAAAGCTTCGGTACATGATATTCATTATTTGGATGATCTGAAAACACAATTGACTAACTGTGTTGTATTGGGCGATAAAGCGTATTTAAGTACTGATTATCAATTAGATTTGTTTGAAAACAACCGAATAACATTGGAGGTTCCTATGCGTAAAAATCAAGCTAATTATAAACCTCAATTTTACCTATTCCGAAAAACCAGAAAACGTATCGAAACATTGTTTTCACAGTTGTGTGACCAATTCATGATCCGTAGAAATTATGCCAAATCATTCCAAGGATTTAAAACGCGCATCTTATCAAAAATAACTTCCCTGACTCTAATCCAATTTATCAATAAATTCATCTTCGCTAGAAATATCAACAATATTAAAATTAGTATCATTTAAAATGCACAACGGGTATTAAAAATATTAACCAAATAGATTATTCCGTCTTTGCCAAACAATTTGAGGAAATTACCGGAGAAAAACTTACAAAAACGACTTTAAACAAACTAAACCTCGTCATCATCGACCAAAACATGATGTTCCCCACAAACGCTTTGATACTTTTGTCCAATGATGAGCTAAAAAAACAACTTTTCCCTTATGCAAAAATTGAATGCGCCCGGTTCAAAGGAACAATTCCCGGTGATTTTATCGACCAAAAAACCATTGATTCCCCTTTGAGTTTACAAGCGGAAGAAGCATATAAATTCATTTTAAGACATATAGCGCAAGGTTCAACCTATGAAGGTGTTTACAGAAAAGACCGTTGGGAATATCCTGTGATAGCTATTCGTGAAGTCATCAGAAATGCGGTAATACACAGAGATTATGCACTCAAAGGCATGGATGTAAAAATAGCAGTTTTCGATGACAAGATTGAAATTACCAGTCCGGGCAAACTCATGCCCACTATTGATTTTAATGACATGGAAGCAGGTCAATCTGATATTAGAAACAAAATACTTGCCGGAGTTTTTAAGAAGTTGGGGATTATTGAGCAATGGGGAAACGGTTTAAGACTTATTGCCGAAGAATTAAAGAAATACCCCGAAATAAAAATGCAATGGAGCGAACCGGGAATGGCTTTTAGAATAACCTTTATAAAATCTGATTTTTATTTGGCAGAAACGGGCGAAAACGGGCGAAAACGGACGAAAACGGACGAAAACGGACGAAAACGGACGAAAACAACCAAATATGAACAATTAACTTTTGAGGAGCAGAAAGTTTTATCATATTTGGCAGAAAAGGATGCAATCACTAGAACCGGGGTAATGGAACTTTTGAATATTCAAAAAACAAAAGCACATAAAATTTTAAGTCTTTTGGTAAAAAAAGGATTAATAGAACCCCACGGGCGCGGAAGGGGAACATATTATATACTTAGAACCGAATAAAAATCATTTACCTTTGTAATCATTATCGTCGGCGAAACTTCATAACAGCAAAGAAAAAAGTTGGCTGAGAACAATAAAAAATAATTTGGAAAATAACACAGTATCTCGCGGGCCTCGGAACCCTTCGGTTTCCTCGGCGGCTACGGGAACCTGCGGCTTCCACGGGCCAGCGTCAAGGCCGCGCCTTGTTTCCCTCCGCCACCGCGTCAGCCCTGCGGTCTGCCGCGGGCTCCCGACATTGCTCCGCAATGTGCGGGACAG
>WFZY01000079.1 GCA_015489265.1 Flavobacteriaceae bacterium
TGTATCACATCATCAAGGCAATATCAACTGGCAATTGGTTGCCAATGACGGTAAAGTGTTTGCTTACTGTAAAGCCACCGAAGGTATGACATATCATGACCCGAATTTTACCACTTATATGACAGCAGGCAGTAATGCCGGCATAGTGATGGGCGCTTACCATTTTGCCCGCCCCGATAATAATACGGCACTGCAAGATGCCAATAATTTTATCAATACGGCTTCAAGCTATATCGGCAACGGATTTTTACCACCGGTTTTAGATTTGGAAGACCCGAATTCGTCAACACATTTAGACCAAATTTATACGTCGTCGCAGTTGACTTCATGGGTGCAAACTTGGCTCGACAGAGTAGAAACACAAACGGGTGTAAGACCGATTTTGTATCTAAATTCGCATTATGCCGCTTACTTAAACAGTTCTCTTAATTCTTACGGTCTTTGGATTGCTAAACCCGGCACTTCCCCTTCTACACCACCTACTAACTTGGGTAACTGGAATACTTGGCTCTTTAAACAATATTCTTGGTATGGCAGTGTCAACGGCATTTCCGGTAATGTCGATTTAGATTCATTTCATGGTAACGCAACGGATTTTAACAACTTAATAAGCACGAATGGTATTAGCGAATTAAAGGCATTGGGTTTCAAATTTTATCCCAATCCGGTTCATCAAAACTTATATTTAAAACCGAAAAATAATCAGTCCTTAACAGCAGTTAAAATCTTTGATTTAAACGGTCGTTTGCTCAAAGAATATGATGAGCATATTTCAAAAATTGATGTTAGTGCCTTAAAAAACGGCGTATATCTGATGCAAGTAATACTCAACAATCAACAAACCGGTACTGTAAAATTTGTTAAGAACTAATATTTTCTATCATTTAATATTATGCCTTTTCTTTGTCTTTGTGATTAAGCGTGATATTTAAGCCATCGCCAATACTTTTAGCCATGGTTACAAAATCCGATGGCATTAAAATGATGGTAGTCGTATTTTGTTCGGTACCGACTTCCGATATCATTTGCATGCGTCTCAATTCTAATGCAGCGGGATTTTCGGCAATATATTGGGCAGCTTCTTTAAGCTTCATGGAAGCATCAAATTCGCCTTCGGCTTTAATGATTCTAGACCGTTTTTCTCGAATTGCTTCGGCTTCTTTTGCCATGGCTCTTTGCATGGTCTGGGGAATTTCAACGTCTTTCATTTCGATATAATCTACCGTTAGCCCCCATTTATCGGTTATTTGATCCACTATTTTTTTAATAGCCGAGTTGATATCTTCCCTGTCTTTTAAAATCTCATCTAAATTATGCTGTCCAATCACATTACGAAGTGCCGTTAATGATGCTTGGTAAGTAGCATTCATAAAATCTCTGACTTGAATAACCGCCTTTTCCGGTTCGTGTATTTTAAAATACAAAACGGCATTGACACGAATCGTTACACTGTCTTTAGTAACGGTTTCCTGACTTTCAATGTCGATAGTCATGGTTCTCATATCGATTTGTTTTCTTTGATCGACCAGTGGAATAATCCAATACATGCCGGGTCCTTTGACTTTGTGAAATCTTCCTAATCTGAAAATAACACTACGTTGATATTCTTTGTCTATTTTAAATCCGGAAATCAGTAAAGCAAGAATGATTAAAACGATTGGTAAAGTTGTCATTTTATATGTTTTTTTCGGTTAATATTAATATTGATTAAAGAAAGGCGCCAATGATATTCTTAATACTTTTCTTAGCTCAAATATACAAACTTTTAATGAAAGCAAAACTTTATGATGTCATTTTTATTCCGATTCATCAGTTTTTAAGAGCATTATAAAACAAAAAAGCCCTTTAAAAAAAATTAAAGGGCTTGAATATAATTTAGCAATATTATTTATCCGAGATAAGATTTTAAAATCTTGCTTCTGGAAGTATGTTTCAAACGGCGGATGGCTTTTTCTTTGATTTGTCTCACGCGTTCACGGGTTAAATCAAAAGTTTCACCTATTTCTTCCAAGGTCATCATATGGTTGCCGTTTAAGCCGAAATATAATTTGATAACATCGGCTTCACGCGGTGTCAAAGTATTTAAGGCACGTTCTATTTCGGTTCTAAGTGATTCTAACATTAAAGTTTTATCGGGACTGGGCGATTCACCTGACCGCAACACGTCATATAAATTAGATTCTTCGCCTTCAACTAACGGCGCATCCATTGAAATATGACGTCCGGCATTTTTAAGCGAAATTTTAACGTCATTGATAGACATATCCAATGCTTCTGCCAATTCTTCCGGTGACGGCGGGCGTTCGTTTTCTTGTTCTAATTTGGCATACATTTTATTGATCTTGTTGATCGAACCAATTTTATTCAAAGGCAAACGAACAATACGGGACTGCTCAGCCAATGCTTGCAAAATAGATTGGCGAATCCACCAAACGGCATAAGATATAAATTTGAAACCACGCGTTTCATCAAATCTTTTGGCGGCTTTGATCAGCCCCAAATTACCTTCATTAATCAAATCGGGCAAAGACAAACCTTGATTTTGATATTGTTTGGCAACGGACACAACAAAACGTAAATTAGATTTGACCAACTTTTCCAATGCTTTTTTATCACCGGCTTTGATGCGTTGTGCCAACTCTACTTCTTCATCGGCGGTAATCAAATCTACCTTACCGATTTCTTGCAAATACTTGTCTAATGACGCGGTTTCTCTGTTGGTAACCTGTTTGGTAATCTTAAGTTGTCTCATATTGTATCGGGAATTTATTAATGGTGTTCACTTAGTATTACGCAAGAAATGAGAAAAGGTTACAATTTTTATGTTTTTTATCTGATAAAGTCAGAAATAATTTTTTTCAAAATTATCTGTAACATTGTAAAATATAGAAATATCAATTGCTAAAATGTAAAGTTTTGTATTTTTACCAAAAATGTTTTCAATGATTTTATGAAGTATTCCCAAAAATTCAGCTTATTGATATTAATTTTGTTCCTGTCCATTTTAATCAACATGAGCTTAGGTTCGGTTATTTTACCGGCTCATGTCTGGAAACAATTATGGCAAGGGCAAAATTTAGAAACCGGAGTGCAGCAAATTTTGATATACCGTTTGGCCAAACTTTTAACGGCATTACTTACCGGTGCTTCATTAGCCGTAAGCGGCTTAATAATGCAAAGTATATTTCGCAACCCTATAGTTGGGCCTTATGTCTTGGGGACTAGTGCTGCCGGCGGACTCGGTGTGGCTGTTTTGATTTTGGGTAGTGCCATCGGTGGATTCAGCTCAGTGGGAAGTTTCTCTATTGCGCTGGCTGCCGCCACGGGAAGTGTTATCAGTTTGTTAGGGATTATTTTATTATACCAAAAACTTAAATCACCGGTTAATTTGCTGATTGCCGGATTGATGTTAGGTATTTTTTCAGGGGCTTTGATTAATATTTTGAGTTTCTTTACCCAAGCCGATGCGCTTCAAAAATTTGTATTTTGGTCCATGGGAAATCTGGGAAATCAATCATGGAACCATATTTTGCTAATGGGAACCATAAACATTTCAATCATAGGTATTTCTTTGTTTTTTATCAAAGATTTGAATGGCTTATTATTAGGTGAAAATTATGCCAAATCAATGGGTATCAATGTATATCGTACCAATTTGATTTTGATTATTATAAGCGGTATTTTGGTTGGAATCATTACTGCATTTGTCGGTCCGGTAGCTTTTATCGGGTTGGCAGTGCCACATATAGCCCGCTTGTATTTTAAAACGCATTTGCATCAAGTTTTAATTCCGGCAGCCATCATAATCGGTGGTATTTTATTGGTCGTTTGTGATACTATTGCCCAGGTCCCGGGAAGCTCATTGAGCTTGCCTATTAACAGTATCACGGCACTGTTTGGGGCACCGTTAGTTACGTATTTAATTTTGAAAAAAGCATAATACCAAAAACAACTATTTATCAGACTAAAAGATAATTTCTTATGGCATAACCCGAAAAATTTAAAAAATTTTATACGACTAAGTAATACCAACAAATTTGGGGTTTCTTAAAACATCCAAATTTGGGGTATTTCTAAGTCGGGGTTATCCGCTTTCCACCCCTTTGTCCATTGCTGATTCATATAATTCACTGCGTTCTTATATGAATAATGCGGGATAAAAAAGCCGGAAAGAAAATCTCTCCGGCTCTATAAAATATTTAATCGTCAATTATTTAGACTTCATAGCATCTAATTTGGCTTTGACTGCTTTATATTTTTCTTTCATATCCAAATCACGATAGATTTTTTTCAACATAGCTAAAACAGTTTCATCATCAGGGGCAATTTTCAATGCCTTTTCCAAGTAAGGCAAAGTTTGACGGTACAAATCCAAACGTTGTTTGTTGTATTTATTATACAATTTGTCATTCATCAATACTTCGTCTTTATTCATTTCTTTGGTAATACCTTCTTCAGGAACCAAAACAATGTAAGCCAAACCTTTGTAAGCATCGACATAATTGGGGTCAAGCTCTAAGGTTTTTTCATAATATTTTTTGGCTTCGTCATATTTTTTCAGTTGGTAATAGGCAGTTGCCAAATTGTAATTGACCAATTTATTTTTTGGGTCCAACTCAACCGCTTTTTTCATAGCAGCTGCAAATTTTTCATTATCTCCTTTATTCAGATAATAGTTCCCTTCTCCATAAATCAAATCCAAATTGTTAGGATCTTCTTTTTTAGCTTTTTCAATAAATTTGATAGCCTTTTCATCATTACCGAGTTTGCTGTATACAAATAGTAATTTAGCAATAATATCAGGTCGAAGATTTTTTGTCTTTTCTTTTTTCATATCCTCATGTGTGCCGGCTAGAATATATAGCTTTGCTTCTTGTTCACTTTTTACAGATTCTCGTTTTCCGGTCTGCTTGTTTTTTATAGTGACTACTTCTCTAACACCAGTATATCCGCTATCATATAATTCTTTTAGTAATCTTTCAGCGACTTTATAGTGTTCATTTAATAAAGCAGCAACAGCAAAATAATATTTATAATCTTCTTTCTTATTTAACTTATAAGCTATCTCTGCTGATTTTTCTAATTCTTTATAATTCTTACTATCTATATC
>WFZY01000080.1 GCA_015489265.1 Flavobacteriaceae bacterium
ACTTTCGTTTGCCCCGAGTATATCAATAGGCCAAGTATAACCGGTTTCACTATCGGTGCCTTTTATAAATCTGTAATCTTCACTATTTGGATAAGCCGTATTATCGATATAAACGCCATTCTCAAAACCCGATTTGAATAAGAGTTTTGGCGCTTTGTCCGATTGCTTATGGCAGGAAATATTTATCAATAAAATCCCAATTAATAATGTCAGAATATTGTATTTCATTTATAATTTTTGTGCAAAGATTTAAGATGATAAGCAGGCATTATAACACCCCATGTTTAACTCCCAAAACTCATCAGTCCCTTACTACGCCACCAGCGTAATTTAAACAACATTAGGGCTTTTTCCCATTGTGTCGTAAACAGGTAGTAAAAAGATAAAACAACGGCAGCTATCCATTTGACCAAATTCATCCAAAGGGCATACAAATACCATAAAAATCCTTTACTTTTATAAATATCTCGTAAGGTTTTTCCGGATTCAACCGCTTTTTCTTTGACGTATGATTTATTGATTTTTTCTTGCGGAATAAAATGCCAAACTACTAAATCGTGAAAATAATACACCGGAAAATGAGCTGCTCTAATACGCCCGAATAACTCGCGTTCAAAACTACCGGGCGGGATGGTTTTCTTGTCTTTCATCAAATCCGTATCAAATTTACCGACTTTGTCAAAGATATTTTTTGAAATGAGCATGTTGGTCGCATACGGATGCTTTTTTTTAGGAAAACGCGTTTTTTCACCCAAATTAATCTCGGCAAAATACGGCATCACATATTTGTTGATCCAAGCGGGCTTTTGATATTCAAACACCGGTGCTACCTTACCGCCCCCTGCGATATCATCTAAATGACCGGCAAAATCTTTTTCCAAAGTTGAAAGATAATCATGATGTAAACGCACATCATCATCAACAAAAACCAAGAGCTTTCCTTGAGCTTCATCTATGCCTTTATTCCAAGCATATTGTTCGCCTTGACGGATTTCGAGAAAATATTTAATGTCAAATTTTGAATGTTCTGCTGTAAAATTCTTAATCAATTTCTGCACATCATTTTGCGAATTGTTATCTATAATCAAAAACTCAAAATCTGCCGGATTAAATCGCTGAACGATTAAACTGTCAAGTAATTCCGCCAATAATTCAGGACGGTTATAGGTCGGTATGATGAAACTAAATTTTTTCAAATCAAAACAATTTTAAGGCAAAGATACATTTTTGTTTTTATCGCGCCACCAATAAAACCCGCCAACTGCCATTAAAATGATAAAAATAATATATGACCAAAGGGATATATTGCCGGCTTTTTGAACAATTTCGGGTTTAAACTCAAATACGATTCGGTGTTTGCCCGCAGGAATTTTCAAAGCACGCAAACTATAATCCGCCTTTAATATTTTAGCCGGTTTGCCATCTATTGTGGCATGCCAACCGTCTGGATAAAAGTTTTCGGAAAATACCGCCAATCCATCGTGAGCATTTTGGCTTTCATATTGCAATTTTTCAGGATGATAAGCCGTGAGTTTTATCACCGAAAGGGAATCTTTATAAGGTTTGAATGACAATTCCGGACGGAATTTTTCATTGAGAACCGCTACATTTTTCGTATTCGTTTTTCCTAATTTTAAGATTTCATCGTTGTCATCTTTAACAAAATTTATTTGCTTTACAAACCACGCATTGCCATTGGCTTGGTCATTAAGTTGGATGCCGGGGCGATTTTTATCATCCGTGCCAATGATATATTTGACATTATACATATTCAAAATTTCCGGATTGATATTTTTGGTCAAATAAAAATCAAAAATATCTTGAATCCGGCGCGGCTTGGCAGCGTGATAACCACCTAATTGCTTATGAAAATATGATGTCAAACCATCGGTCAAGGGATTACGCGTCAAATTCAACACCCGGTAATAAGATTGGTCTTTCAATAGCTCTTTATCGATAGGCGAAGGCGTAAAAACCCTGTTGAGATAGCCGTCATTGACAAAGTTATCATCATTGACATAACGTTTATCAACGCCTGCCAAATCCAATAAAACCAATAGCGCTAAAACAGGAACTGCAATTTTAACGGTGATTTTTTGTTTCAATAAACCGAATAAAATACCGGCAGCCGCCAAAATAAACAAGAGTGAACGAATGCTGTCATTAACCAACATAGCTTTACGGTCGTCAATTAAAGCATCGAGCAAACCGTATTTGGCATAAATAGCATCATTCGGACTTTCAAAAGTAAAAAAGCTGCCGCCCATCAATATAAACACTAGCAGCAAACCGCCAAGCGAACCGGTAACCAACAGTAATTTCTTTTGTTTTTCTTGAACGGATAAATCCGATTTTATGAAACTATACAAGCCCAAAACCGCCAAAACCGGCAATAAAAATTCGATTAAAACCTGAATAGACGATACCGCCCTGAATTTGTTATAAAGCGGCACATAATCGATAAAAAAGTCGGTCAAAAAAGATAAATTTTTACCCCAAGACAAGAGTAACGCCAAAATAATGGTAGCTATAAGCCATTTCTTATGTCGCCCTTTGTAAAA
>WFZY01000081.1 GCA_015489265.1 Flavobacteriaceae bacterium
ACAGGAGTTACAAATATATTAAGTCCGCAATCCGGAACCGGATTAGGAAATGCTGAACCTATTCAGGTAGAAATAACCAATTTTGGGGGTGTTTCTCAATCCAATGTACCGGTAAGTTATACTTTGGATGGTCAAACCGTCAACGAAACAGCTCCGGGTCCTTTTGCTGCTAATTCTACGGGAACTTACACCTTTAGTCATACCGGTGATTTCTCTCAAATTGGAGACCATAGTTTAACAGCTCAAACCCATTTATCAGGTGATGCCGATACTTCCAATGACAGTTTTTCAACGACTATTACTCATAATATGTGCCAACCTTCAGGAAATTGTAGCTATGGCGATGAAATTACCAATGTACAATTTGGTACTATTAATAACAATTCAAGTTGTAATGGTACAGGATATTCAGATTTTACTACAATATCAACCGATTTACAAGCCGGTACTGCTTATGATATGACTGTAACAGTCGGCTATTCAGAAGAATATTTTACGGCATGGATAGATTTTAATGATGATTTTTCATTTGATGCATCAGAAAAAATTGTTCCTGATTATGAATTTGGTTCAGGAGGTTCCGGATCAGGTAGTTATACTAATACATTTACTGTTAATATTCCTTCAAATGCATATAACGGCGAACATTTAATGCGATTGAGAACCAACTGGCAAGACCCTGTTCCTGATGCTTGTACCGATGTGTCCTACGGTGAAACAGAAGATTATAAAGTCAATATCTTTAATGGGGTAGGTATTGATGTATTTGCTGGTAACCAAATTACACTTCAAAGACTGGATAACAATCACTTCTTAGTGAGCTTAAACAGCCCTAATTATCAAAAAGATGTTAGTATCAAGGTATATACTATCGGTGGAAAAGAGATTGTTAATCATAATTTGAAAAATCGAAATGGTAGATATGCTTATGACTTAAACCTGCAATATGTTGCTAAAGGAGTTTATTTATTAAGAATCGGAAACGAAGAAGCCGGCAAGATTAAAAAGCTTATTGTAAAATAATTTTAACGAAAATGATCAAAAAAAACCGGATAACATTATGCTATCCGGTTTTTTTGATTTTTCGCGTCCTCCCCCAATGAATATCGGGACAGGCTAGTTGTTCCTGCGTCACTCCTTCGAAATGACAAAGTGTATTAAGTCAATTAAATCTCAAAGTCATCATCATTGACTTCCATATCGATACCACCGACTACATAAGAGGTAATTTCGGTTTCTTGGGGTAATACTTCCACGGCATCATTGCGTAACCAGTGGTTCATCCAGCTAAGCGGATTTTTACTTTCTTCATAAATAGGTTTAAGACCTATAGCTTGTAAACGGTTATTGGTCAACCATTTCATATATTGTATCAAAAGCTTATCATTTAAGCCAATGATAGAACCGTCTTTAAACAAATGTTCTGCCCAACGCATTTCTTGCTCGGCAGCATCTTTATATAGTTTATAAACTTCGTCATCCAAACTACGAATAACTTCGGCAAAACCCTCATCTTTATGCGTCCGTAAATCGCGAATAATACGTTGCGTCATTTTTAAATGTTCATTCTCATCACGTGCTATAAACTTGATTATCTTGGCATTACCTTCCATTTTTTTATTTTCGGCAAAACTAAAAGCACAAGCAAAAGATACATAAAACCGTACACCTTCCAAAATATTTACTGATACCAAAGCTAAATACAAATCTTTTTTAAGTTGTTCAAGCGTAACCGGTTCATCAGAAGTCATCCCCATTTCTTGTGCTTGGTATTTGATGATATTTTGATAAAAATCATTATAATATTGCGTTACGGCACCTGCCCGTTCTTCTATCATTTTATTATCCATAATTTCATCAAAAATTTTGGATGGATCGGGATAAACATTTTTGATGATATAAGAATAGGACATAGAATGAATGGTTTCAAAGAAGTCCCAAATAATGATGGCTTCTTCAACTTCCGGCAAGGTAACGGCTTGCCCGAAAGTTAAAAACGGGGAGCGTCCTTGGACACTATCTAATAGAATTTGATATTTTAAATTTTCGGTAAAAATAAATTTTTCGTGGTCTGACAATTCTGCAAAATCATTGACATCTTTAATCAGTGATACCTCTTCGGGACGCCAGAAAAAACTCAACATTTTTTGCGATAAATCCTCATAAAAAGGATATTTTTGAACGTCATAACGTTGCAAATTTCGACCTTTTCCAAAAAACATTTTTTGTTCGGTAAAATCTATTTTACAGTTGTCATAAATAGAAGGAATAAACTTGTCGCTGGTGCAGTTGTCTTGTTTTTTCATTGGTTAAGGTTTAGATTTAGTGGCATAAAATTACGGATTTTTTTGGAATTTTCGCTTCGGTACATTCCTCTCTGCGTTCGGAACACTCAGTCACCTACTTTACCGCCCCATATAAACCAACAATACCGATATATCACTCGGTGAAACACCGCTGATACGAGAAGCTTGTGCAATAGTTTTGGGGTGGATTTTCATCAGTTTTTCGCGCCCCTCGTAAGAGATGGATTTGATTTTACTGAAATCAAAATCATCAGGAATGGGAATGTTTTCCAAGCGATTGAGCTTGTCGGCATTCAATTTTTCTTTTTCGATATAACCGGCGTATTTAAGATGTATTTCTGCTTGTTCTTTGACCGGTTCGTCTATTTGGTTGGCTTCTGCAAAGTTTTTAACAATTTTTAATTGCAATAAATCATTAAAATTTAATTGTGGACGCGAGGCAATTTTATACAATTTCATCTGTTGCTTGACGGGAGAGGAATTCTTTTCTTCTAAAATGGGATTGATTTCTTCGGGCTTGACACTTTGTTTTTTGAAAAAATCCAATACCAAATCCGTTTTTTTAAGCTTCTCCTCTACCCTTTTGAGACGTTCGTCCGAAGCTAAACCTATGGCATGCGACAGCGGCGTTAAACGAATGTCGGCATTGTCTTGCCGCAACAAAGTGCGGTATTCAGCGCGACTGGTAAACATCCGGTAGGGTTCATCTACACCTTTGGTGATTAAATCATCAATCAACACACCTATATAAGCTTGATCACGTTTTAAAATCAAGGGTGATTGTTCGCGGATTTTCAAAACGGCGTTTACACCAGCCATTAATCCTTGGGCTGCCGCTTCTTCATATCCGGTGGTGCCGTTAATTTGTCCGGCAAAATACAAATGGTCTATTAATTTGGTTTCAAGGGTGTGTTTGAGTTGGGTCGGCGGAAAATAATCGTATTCGATGGCGTAGGCAAATTGCATAAAACGGGCATTTTCAAATCCGGGAACTTTTCTCAGGGATTCGTATTGCACTTCTTCACTCAACGAACTGGAAAACCCGTTGATATACATTTCATACGTGTGCCAACCTTCGGGTTCTACAAATAACTGATGCCGGTCTTTGCCGGAAAACCGCACGATTTTATCTTCAATACTCGGGCAATAACGCGGACCGACGCCGTCAATTTCGCCGGTAAACAAGGGCGAATCTTTAAAACCGATACGTAAATTGTCGTGCACTTCCGGATTGGTATAAGTGATAAAACACGAGCGTTGCTCATGTAACGGTTTGGTTTCGTCAGAGAAAGAAAATTTTTGCGGATGCTCATCGCCTTTTTGTTCGGTCATTTTAGAAAAATCCAAGCTCCGCCCGTCAATGCGTGGTGGTGTTCCTGTTTTCATTCGTCCGGCTTCAAAACCCAAGGTTACCAAATTTTCCGTCAATCCAACGGCTGCCTTCTCACCTATGCGACCACCGCCGAAGACTTTTTTTCCAATAAAAATTTTACCGTTTAAAAAAGTGCCGTTGGTTAAAATAACCGCTTTGCCAAAAATTTCAGTCCCCAACTGCGTTTTAACCCCTTGTAATTTTCCACGTGATACCATCAATTCCGTAACCATATCCGCCATTAAATCCAAATTAGGCGTTTTTTCAAGCATTTGTCGCCATGTATTGGTAAACAAAATACGGTCGTTTTGCGTTCGCGGACTCCACATAGCCGGTCCTTTGGATTTGTTTAGCATCCGGAATTGTATCGCCGATTTATCGGAAACCATACCGCTATATCCTCCCATGGCATCAATTTCCCTAACGATTTGCCCTTTGGCGATACCACCCATTGCCGGATTGCAACTCATTTGCGCTATTTTAAACAAATCGAGCGTAACCAACAAGGTTTTAGCCCCCATATTGGCAGCGGCAGCGGCGGCTTCGGAACCGGCGTGTCCGGCACCGACTACAATGACGTCATATTTGATGGGGTATTTCATTTAGTTAAAAGTTGAATGTTGGGGGTAGTCTATTAATTTGATGTGCAAAGTTACGATTTTTTGAGGAATTGAGGATTTGTTGACTTCATAGCGTATTTCATTCTTTGATGATTGTTTATTGCTTCATACCGTGTTTTCGTTTCATAAACTGAGGAAGTGAGGATTTATTGTGCTTCATTGAATATGACGTTACTTGATGATTACCAATTATTACGAACCATATTGATTGTTTCATAAACTGAGGAATTGAGGTGTTTTTTAGTGGAAAGTGGAAAGCGACAAAGTGGAAAGTGCGGAAGTAGGTCTCCGAGTGGTTTTGCGACAGAAGGAGCAAAATTGTACCGAAGTGACCGGTGTGTCGTGATGACAATTCACAATCAAAATCAACGGTGGTTGCTATCGCGTTGCCACATTTTAGGATTATTCATAATGTATTGACGGATACGGTTTAATTCGGCATTGTTTCGGATGATACGGTCGTGGTAATTGGATTGCCATGCGAAACCGGGGATTATGGGACGGGATTTTATGGTACAAATGCGTTTGTATTGGTTAATTATTACGCCAATTGTTCCGGGTTTCCATTCGGGTTTATGATTTTTGTTTCGTGATTTTTTGTTATTTTCGTTCCGTTTATGCATCGTAGAGACGCCCAAATTGGGCGTCTCTACGTCCCCCGCATCATCCACCACAACGTCCCCCGCATCATCCATCACAACGTTCCCCGTATCATTCGCCATGGTGGGGGATTGATATTTTTGATCATCAATCCACAAAATGCCGTGTATATGGTTGGGCATGATGATAAATTCGTCCAAACGAACAAACGGGAAATGTTGCGGAATTTCCCGCCAATATTTTTCCGCCATTTCCCCAACCGCATTCAATACCATTTTATCATTCACGATTTCCCCGAAAAAATGTTCGCGGTTGCGGGTAACAATGGTGATAAAATACGCACCGGCAGATGCGTAATCGAAACCGCGCAAACGGTTGGATGCGATGCGGTATTTGTTACGGAATTTTTCGGACATTTAATTATCTGGATAAATTGGTTATTTGGTGAATCGGTTATTTGGTGTCCGGTATCGGAGGTTGAATCATTAACAAAAATAATAATTTTTTGGAATTGTAATATTATTTGGTGTGTTGGTTGGTTTTTTCGTTTTGTTTGATTTCGTGCCGTTTTTTTGTTTCATATTTTCATTGCGTTGCGTTCCCCGTTGTGACGCGTTGCGTTGCGTGACGTTCGTTGCGTTGCGTTGTATCGCGTTGCGTTGTATCGTGTTGCGTTGTAGAGACGCCCAAATTGGGCGTCTCTACGTGGGGGATCGTATCGTCATTATGGGAAATGTATCGTTATTACGGGGGATTATTTCATCAATCCGTACAACCATATTGTCATTACGTGGGGATCGTATCGTCATTATGGTAAATGTATCGTTATTACGGGGGATTATTTCATCAATCCGTACAACCATATTGTCATTACGTGGGGATCGTATCATCATTATGGAAAACGTATCATTATTACGGGGGATTGTATCATTATTTCGGATAATGGGATCATTATTACGGTTACCGTATCGTCATTACAGGTACCGCATTGTTATGATGGGTAATGATATCATCATTACGGAATACCATATCATCATTGACATTTATTGACCAACAATATACAAAAATCCCATACACAGAATTGGGCATGATGAAAAATTCACCCAAA
>WFZY01000082.1 GCA_015489265.1 Flavobacteriaceae bacterium
CCCGTTGTAAGAAATGCCATTGATTGACCAAATCGGCATTGGATAAAAATTTGAAAGCAAAAGCCAATTCAATAAAACCGAAAATAACTTTAACACTATTGAGCCAAGCACCGGATTGGGGTAATTTTTTAAGCAATACCGGAAAGAAAGCTAATACACCAAACGGAATGGCAATTCC
Source organism: Flavobacteriaceae bacterium (assembly GCA_015489265.1). Taxonomy (GTDB): domain Bacteria; phylum Bacteroidota; class Bacteroidia; order Flavobacteriales; family Flavobacteriaceae; genus WGBX01. The sequence goes on from WFZY01000082.1 coordinate 179, forward strand.
CAAGCCAAAACCCAGCATGGCATAAGTTAAAGTCGTAGCGCCACCGGCTTGGTTAGCTACATTTCCCAATATAAAACCCAGCGCCGGTCCTGTGCAGGAAAAAGACACAATAACCAAAGTCAATGCCATAAAAAAGCCGGCTAAAATACCGCCTTTACTCGATTGCTTATCAGCAGAACTCACCCACGATTGCGGAATCAAACGCACCGGATCTAATTTTTCGACACCAAATAAATTCAGGGCAAAAAGGATAAAAATAGTAAAGAAAAACAGATTGACATAGGTATTGGTAGCAATGGCATTAAGTATGGAACTATCCATTTTTTCCAATAAATGAAAAGGTAAACTAAAAGCTACATAAATCAACACGATAGAAATGGCGTAAATAAACGCATTGCGTTTGCCTTCTCCGCTGTTTTTTTCGTCTTGTTTGGTAAAAAAGCTGATGGTTAAAGGAATCATCGGGAAAACGCAAGGCGTTAGTAAGACTAATAAGCCGGCAATAAATGCCGTCCAAAAGATACTCCAATTGGTTTTCTTCTTAGGTTGTACCGGTATATTGTTCTCTACTTTTTCAACTTGTTCGATACTATCTTTTGGAACGGGAATAGGTGTATATTTGCCGCCTTCGGTTAAATCCTTCTCTGCCGGCTTTGCGTCAGCAGTATTAGTATTTTGTCCGGTTTCGGATGATTGCTGTGTCTGATCATTTTTCAAACTTTCTTGAGATTGGTCCGGTTGTTTTTCATTGTGAGCAACTGCTGTATTGGACGCATCATTTTTCTTTGTTTTTTCCGTATCTTTTACAGTACCAACACTTTTATTTGACTGACCGGTTTTAGCAGATTGAACCACTTTGGCTTTAGTCAAATCAAAACTCAGATTTTCTTTGATCTGAATACAAGATTCTTTGCAAGCTTGTCCGTAAAGTGTAACGTCTATTTTTTTCAGATTTTTATTTAAAACTTTAACCGGTTGAATCAGTTTGGCATGTTTGGAAAAGAAAGTTTCCGTAACTTTAAAGACTTTATTATACGCTTTGTGCGTATTGATTTCTTTGGCTTTACCGATGACTTCATAATTACCTTTGGCATTCTGCCATTCAAATTCAATCGGTAGAGAACCCATAGGGTCGTTAAATTGCGAATACAAGTGCCAACCGTCTTCAATATCCGCTTCAATAATCAAATTGTAGGTGTCATCGCCGGTTTTTTCAACAGCGGTATGCCATTTAAGCGGATTAGTGATTTGTTGCTGTCCGAATTGCGCCACAGCATTAAAAGACATCCAAAAAAGTAATAGCCATAGTTTTTTCATAATTTTTTTGTTTAATCGTTTATTTGTTTAATTGCGCACCCTACTTTTGTAGGGGATTATTTAATGACCAGCGCTTCGGTACATCCCGATTCCTGTGTCATCGGGACACTCAGCGACCTACTTCGGTACATCCCGATTCCTGTGTCATCGGGACACTCAGCCGCTTAAAATTTTCCTTCATAGAATATCTTCCAAACAAAAATTTAGGCAATATCTAAAATCGTAAATGCACTTGGCACTTTTAACTTTTATCTAATTCAGTTGCAAATGTAATATTTTTTGAGTTTTATTTGAGATTTTATAGCGTTCATCTATTCGTTTACCAACAACCCAAATAATATCATTCCGGTTACAAAGTAACCAGATTTTTTCTTTTTCTGCCGGTGTCAATTTTATATCTTTAAAATAGTCGCTCAGTTTTTTCTTTCCTTTCATACCAAAAGGATAAAACCAGTCGCCTGCTTGCCATTTTCTTAGACTTAATGGAAAATCAACCAAATCGTAATCAATATAAATTTCATTAGGTTTGGCTGATTTGATGACTTGTTCATCTACCTGTTTACGATCTTTTACATCCCATTTTAAATGTACCGGTTGTCTTATTTCAAAAAACTGTTCCGGTAATTGCCATTGTTGCCGGTCAAATGTTTCGGTTTTTTGCAATAGTAAATAATTACCATACTTTGTTAAACGATGGGTCGGGCTAAATATTTCCTTACCGGTTTGTGTTTTCCACAGTTGTTTGACAGCTTTCATATCTGTAAATCCGTAAGGATAGAGCCAACGATATAGGAATAAATCC
>WFZY01000083.1 GCA_015489265.1 Flavobacteriaceae bacterium
GTGCGAAGTGCGATTCTTGTGTTTCATTTATTGCTTAGGCTTTGATTATTGTTTCTTGATTAATATTCTATGACTGCAAGTAATTAAAGAATTCTAATTTCTGTTTTGAATAAATAAGAATCACGAGTTTAATAGAAAACCGATATCTGAATTTGGCTTTATGTGAATAACAAAAGGTATAATTTTTGCTTATAAAACTAATAAAACAATCTACTACTGGTATCATTATTTAAAGTGAAAACTTTAATTTTTTATTAACAACAATTATTTAAAAATATTTGTATTTTTACAACGATAAATTACACCCAATTCATATGGAAGAAAAATATACTAAAACACTCAAAAAAATCATCCTGAAGAGTCGCGATTTGGCATATAGAAACGGCAATAAATTTGTCGGAACCGAGCATTTGGTATATGCACTTCTCAATTCTGAAGAGAATAAACTGACCCGTTTATTAAAAGAAGAATATGATTTGCCCATGGAACGTTTGTTGATGAAAATCAGACAGTTGATTCCGGCAAAATCAGATATTAATCTAACAGTACAAGATAAATCGGTCATCACTTTAACGCATCAAGCATCTAATGCGCTGAAACGTTCCTATCTGTTATCCAAGACTTTTAAAGAAGACGAAATCAATACGGCACATTTATTTATGAGTATTCTTTATAATGAAGATGATCCGGTTACGCGTATTTTTAACCGTTATGATTTGGAATATGAAGATTTAAAAATAGTCTATCAAGATTTGTTTATTGATAACATAGATAAAGAAGATTTTCCCGAAGATAATCCCTTTTCAGATTTACCAAGAGATGAAGCTGACAATCCGTTTGGTGGTAGCGGTGAAGGATTTGGCGAAGAAAGACCCCTTGGCGGCCGTCCAAAAAAACGACAAAATAAGTCTAAAACACCGGTTTTGGACAATTTCGGACGCGATTTGACCAAACTGGCTGCAGAAGGCAAACTCGATCCGGTGGTCGGACGTCAAAAGGAAATAGAACGGGTCTCTCAAATATTGAGTCGCCGCAAAAAGAACAATCCTATTTTGATAGGAGAACCCGGTGTCGGTAAATCTGCCATCGTTGAAGGTTTGGCTTTACGCATTGTGCAAAAAAAAGTTTCGCGCGTACTGTTTAACAAACGTGTTGTTGCTTTGGATTTAGCCAGCTTGGTAGCCGGTACCAAATACCGTGGTCAGTTTGAAGAACGCATGAAAGCACTGATGAACGAACTTGAAAAAAACAAAGATGTTATCTTATTCATCGATGAAATTCATACCATTGTCGGTGCCGGTGGTGCGCAAGGTTCTTTAGATGCTTCCAATATGTTTAAACCGGCATTGGCACGAGGCGAAATTCAAACGATTGGTGCCACTACCCTGGACGAATACCGGCAATATATCGAAAAAGACGGAGCACTGGCGCGCCGTTTCCAAATGGTTTTAGTAGAACCCACCAGCGTAGAAGAAACCATTCAAATTTTGCACAATATCAAAGATAAATACGAAAGTCATCACAATGTCAATTTTACCGATGATGCCATTGAAGCGGCGGTCAAGCTTACCAACCGTTATATGACTGACCGCAACCTGCCTGACAAAGCTATTGACGCCTTGGATGAAGCCGGGTCACGGGTGCATATCACTAACATTGTCGTACCCGAATATATTTTGTCATTGGAAAACAAGTTAGAAGAAGTCAAAAACAAAAAACAAGAAGCGGTAAAATCGCAACAATTTGAATTAGCCGCCAAGTACCGCGATGATGAGAAATATGTTGAAAGCCAATTGGTTAAAGCTCAAGAAAAATGGCAAGAAGAGATGAAAGAATTGCGGCATACGGTAGGCGAAGAAGAAGTGGCGGATGTCGTTTCTATGATGACCGGTATTCCGGTAAATCGAATTGCTCAAGCCGAAACTTCCAAATTGAAAAATTTAAGTCAAATACTTAAATCTAAAGTTATCGGACAAGACGAAGCCGTTGATAAAGTAGTTAAAGCCATCCAACGTAACCGTTTAGGACTAAAAGACCCGAACAAACCTATCGGTTCCTTTATTTTCTTAGGGCAAACCGGTGTGGGGAAAACCCAATTGGCAAAAGTCTTGGCAAGAGAACTCTTTGACAATGCCGATGCCTTGATACGCATTGATATGAGTGAATATATGGAAAAATTTGCCTTATCACGCTTAATCGGTGCGCCCCCCGGATATGTCGGATATGAAGAAGGCGGTCAATTGACTGAAAAGGTGCGTCGCAAACCATATTCGGTCGTTTTATTTGACGAGATTGAAAAAGCGCATCCCGATGTATTTAATATGCTCTTGCAAATCTTAGATGAGGGCTTTATCACCGATAGTTTGGGTCGTAAAATCGATTTCAGAAACACGGTTATTATCCTGACATCCAATATTGGCGCCCGCCAGCTTAAAGATTTCGGTCAAGGCGTCGGTTTCGGTACCAGTGCCAAACTCTCACAAGCTGACGAACATGCCAAAAGTGTCATAGAAAAAGCTTTGAAGAAAACTTTTGCACCGGAATTTTTAAACCGTATTGATGATATCATCATCTTTAATGCTTTAGAAAAAGAAGATATTCATAAAATCATCGATATTGAACTTGAAAAAGTTTATAAACGCATTAAAGAACTCGGTTACGATTTTAAAATGACCGATAAAGCCAAAGATTTTATAGCCGATAAAGGTTATGATAAACAATACGGTGCCCGTCCGCTAAATCGGGCTATTCAAAAATATGTAGAAGATGCTTTGGCGGAAGAAATTTTGGAAGATCATGTCAATGAAGGCGATACCGTCATCATGGATTATGATACTAAAAAAGACAAATTGTTCTTCAAGGTAAAACATCCTAAAAAGGATAAAAACCAACAAAAAGACGAAAATGAAAGTGTTTGATAGTAATAATAAGTAGCAAGTGACTGGTAGAGATGTTTTGTTAAAACCTCTATAACTTTTGAAAATATTTGTAAATTATTGATTATCTATTAATAAAAAGACCTAGCAGGTTTTCAAAACCTACTAGGTCTGAATATTTTCAGCCCCTGTAGTTCAATGGATAGAATAGCGGTTTCCTAAACCGTAGATCCAAGTTCGATTCTTGGCAGGGGTACCAAAAAAAATCCGGCGGTTGCATTAATGCAACCGCCGGATTTTTACTGAAACTATTATGAAAAACTAACGCTTACTAAAATATGTCAAATACAAACTCTGTAGTTTACAAGCCAGACAAAAGTTGAAAACCAAATCCAACGAAATGGCGAACATAAACATATAAATAAAAAGATGAGAGAGCAAATCAAATCCCATAAGATGGAATGTACAAACACCAATGGCAAAAATCAAACCGACTTTTGCAGCAATTTTTTTGGTAGCGGCATTAACCAAAACCGGTTTTAAAGGCGTGATTTTCATCATTGCTGTTAAAAAATTGCATAAAGGGCTGTATTTGATACCGGCAAAAACCCGGATTAAAAAGTCTAAACTAATCAAATACATTGCCCAATAATGACCTATAAGCAATGTATAAGCCAAAACAATTAAGACAATGCTACTATAGCTCTTAATCAAGTTTTTGTTAACTTGCTGATAAGAAACAGGACAAGCTTCAACTTTGTTTCCACGTCCATATTGGTTATATGAAAAATGTTTATTCATAGTTTTTTAATAATAGTCGTTAAATAAAAAATTCCCTTACAAATAAAATTGTAACTTTTGTTGCAAAATTAAACAATTTTTCAATAAACCCGTAATAAATTTTTATCTTTGTGCCATATTTTTTTATGCAAGAAGAACAAGTCATATTAGTTAATGAAAAAGATGAAGTCATAGGATATGCCCCAAAAATGGCGGCACACAAAAAGGCGCTACTGCATCGTGCCTTTTCGGTTTTTATTTTTAATGATAAAGGCGAATTGCTATTGCAACAACGGGCGGCACATAAATATCATTCACCCACACTTTGGACAAATACCGTTTGCAGCCATCAACGAAAAGACGAAGCAAATACTGATGCAGGCAAACGCCGTTTAAAAGAAGAAATGGGCATAACCGCCGATCTTAAAGAAATTTTTCATTTCATCTACAAAGCGCCTTTTGACAATGGGTTGACCGAACATGAACTCGATCATGTGATGATAGGATTTAGTAACAATAAACCCGAAATCAATCCGGATGAAGTGATGGCTTATAAATGGGAAGGTTTGGATAAAATAGCCGAAGATATACAAAAAAATCCCGAATCTTATACCGAATGGTTTAAAATCATTTTTAAAAATTCATTAGAACATTTACAACATGAATTAGACCTGTATTTTTTAACAAAACCCATTAAATTTGAACCTGTTTTTAAAGAAAAACCTTGGGGCGGCAATAAATTAAAAACTATTTTAAATAAAAATATTCCTTCGAATAAAACCGGTGAAAGTTGGGAAATTTCAGCCGTACCGGATAATTTATCTGTTGTCCAAACCGGTTATTTTGCAGGACAAAATCTGCAAAAACTTGTTCTAAAATACCAAGCGGCTTTGGTTGGAAAAAAGAATTATCAAAAATACGGAAACAATTTTCCATTGCTCATTAAATACATAGACGCCGCAGATGATTTGTCCATACAAGTACATCCAGATGACGAGTTGGCACAAAAACTGCATCGATCGTTTGGGAAAAACGAATTGTGGCATATCATCCAGTCCGATGAAAACGCTTGTTTATACATCGGATTTAAAGAGGGCGTTACTAAAGATGATTATATCAAACATCTAAGTGAAGGAAATCTGCTACCGGTTATCAACCGGATTCCTGTTAAAGCCGGCGACACTTTTTATATTCCTGCCGGCACACTACATGCCATTGGTAAAGGAATTCTTTTGGCTGAAGTACAACAAAGCTCTGATATAACATACCGGATATTTGATTGGAACCGGAAAGGTTTGAATGGTAAACCCCGTGAATTACATACCGAATTGGCATTAGAAGCTATTGATTTTGAAATACCAATTAATAAAATCACCGACCAATATACCAAGACACCCTATTTCAAAATTGAAATTTTGAATTTAGACCATGAACTATCAGAAAATCTTTCTCAGATAGATAGTTTTATGATATTGATGATTATAGAAGGGCAATTTGAAATCAATGGCTATAGATTTCATAAAGGCGAAACTGTATTTTTGCCGGCAATTGTTCCCGATTTAAAAATTAAAACCATAGAAAAAGGCAATATTTTAAAAATATATTTGTAAAAATTATACGAATGAAAAAAGCAAAAGTAGTTGTCGGTTTGTCCGGCGGTGTGGATTCGAGTGTAGCAGCCAAACTGCTTATTGATGAAGGTTATGAAGTTATGGGCGCTTTTATGCTCAACTGGGACGACACCCGCTATACCATAACAGATGAGATGCAATGGATCAAAGACAGTGAAGATGCCCGTAAGGTCGCTGAAGCGTTGGATATTCCTTTTGAAATCTTTGATTTTAAAAAGAAATATTTTAAGCGGGTGGTCGATTATATGTTTCGCGAATATGAACGTGGTCGCACACCCAATCCTGATATTTTATGCAATCGCGAAATAAAATTTGATTTGTTTTGGGAAGAAGCTAAAAAATACGGCGCCGATTTTGTCGCAACCGGTCATTATGCCCGCAAAGGTCAAATTGAAAAAGATGGCAAATCCTACTACCAATTGCTTGCCGGTGTGGACCCCAAAAAAGACCAAAGTTACTTTTTAGCGCAACTCAATCAAGAACAGCTCAAACATGCTTTATTTCCTATAGGCGAACTCGAAAAGCCGGAAGTGCGTCGTATTGCCAAAGAAGCCGGATTTGTAACCGCAGATAAACGCGACAGTCAAGGATTGTGTTTTGTAGGAAAAGTCAATTTACCTGACTTTTTACGCCAACAACTCAAACCCAAAGAAGGCGATATCATCGTCATTCCGAGAGATTATTATGAGCAATTTGAAACACCCGGAAACTTTGAAAACGAACGCCAACGTGTAGAATACTTAGGACGTACCTACAACTACAATCCCGAAGACGGTAAAGTGGTCGGTAAACATCAAGGTGCCCATTATTTTACCAAAGGACAACGTAAAGGTCTTAATATCGGGGGATTTAAACAACGCACCTTTGTCATCGATACCGATGTTCAGAAAAATATTGTCTATATCGGCGAACATTATACCCATCCGGGCTTATATCGTAGCGCCTTAAAAATTGACAATGATGAATTGCATTGGGTGCGCCCTGATTTGGCATTAAAACCGGGCGAAACCATGGATGTTGATGTGCGTTATCGCCACCTGCAACCATTGCGCAAAGCCCGATTACACCAATTTGACGATGTACTTTGGGTAGAATTTTTTGAACCGCAACAAGCCATCGCAGAAGGACAGTTTGCCGCTTGGTATCTTGATGATGAATTAATTGGCTCGGGGGTGATTAGTTGAAAGTTGAATGTAGAAACGTACGACTCGTGCGTCTCAATTGAAAATTGAGAATTGAGAATTGAGAATTGAAAATGAGATTTCTCTCCCGACTAAAGTCGGGATCGAAATGACAATTGCCACGTTTGAAATGACAATGTCATTCCGACAGAATTTTTACGACGCAGGAGTAAAAGTGACGAGGAATCTTTACAATAAAACAAACGGCATCGAAAAATCGATGCCGTTTTTTGTTATCATTTTTTTGATTTCTACTCATCTTCAAGTGATGCCAAATACTTTTCAGCATCCAAAGCCGCTTTACTACCACTTCCTGCTGCTGTAACCGCTTGTTGATAAACGGGGTCCATTACATCACCGGCAGCAAAGACACCGGGTCTGTTAGTTTTGGTGGTATCACATTCGGTTTTGATATAACCACGGTCATCTAATTCAATTTGTCCTCCCAAGAAACCGGTATTGGGTTGGTGACCAATAGCGATAAATAATCCTTCCATAGGAATAACTTCTTTTTCGCCGGTTTTGTTATTTACCACACGTACGCCTTCTACTACTTTATCACCCAAAACTTCATCTATTTCGGTATTCCATTTGATTTCTATATTGTCAATACGTTTCACACGATCTTGCATGGCTTTGGAAGCACGCATTTGATCGCGACGTACAAACATATACACTTTTTTTGCCAAGCCGGCTAAATAACTGGCTTCTTCAGCGGCAACATCTCCGCCACCTACAACCCCAACAGTCAAACCCTTGTAGAAAAAACCGTCACATGTGGCACAAGCAGACACTCCGCCGCCACGTAAACGTTGTTCACTTTCTAAACCGAGATACTTGGCGGAAGCACCGGTAGCAATAATGACTGCATCAGCCGTTACTTCTTTATTATTATCTATCGTTACCACATGTTTTTCTCCGGCTTTATCAGCCAATTTTACAGCGGTTGCCATACCAAACCGAACTTCCGTGCCAAAACGTTCGGCTTGTTTTTGCATGTTTTCCATTAATTTCGGTCCTTGTAAACCATTAGGAAATCCGGGATAGTTTTCAACATCGGTAGTCGTAGTTAACTGACCACCCATTTCCATTCCGGTATAAATCACCGGTTTAAAACCAGCTCTGGCTGCATAAATTCCTGCTGTATAACCCGCAGGTCCTGAGCCCAAAATCAATACTTGTATGTGTTCTCTTGTTTCTGACATAATTTTTTAATTTAATTTTGGTACAAAGATACATATTTTTGCGGCTTTTACTATTGGTAATTAATCAATACAATTTATTGTGGAATAAGCATGTCTTATATATGTAAAAGTGTATTTGAATAAGAAATGAAAACTAGGAAAAAAACAAATAAAACCAAAAAAGGATTGCCCTTTGAAAAAAAACTTACGAGAGAATCAATAGAATCAATACTTAATTAGAAAATTTACTAATCTCTAATCAAATTTATCATCACTTCCAAACTCACTTCCCGTTGGCTCCCATCAATCATATTTTTAAGTGTAAAAGTATTATTTTCAATTTCTTGACTACCGGCAAGAGCTACAAATGGAATTTGACGTTTGTTAGCATAAGTCATTTGTTTTTTCATTTTGGCACTGTCCGGATAAAGTTCGGCTTTAATACCTGCTTGACGCAATTTTTGAACGGCTTTTAAGCTATACAGCGCTTCACGTTCACCAAAATTGATAAACAAAACATCGGGTTTTGGGATAGCAACATTTTCAAACAAACCGAGTTCGTCCATCACGAGATAAATACGGTCCAAACCGAATGAAATACCGATGCCACTCATGTTTTTCAAACCGAATATACCGGTCAAATCATCATATCTGCCACCGCCGCCTATAGAACCCATTTGTACGTTTTTGGCACTGACTTCGTAAATGCTACCGGTATAATAATTCAACCCGCGTGCTAAAGTGATGTCAAATTCTATTTCAGCGGATTGCAAACCGGTTTCCGCTATGTTATTTAAAACAAATTCCAGTTCTTCCAAACCTTTTTGACCGGTTTCGGAATTTGCCAATAAATTTTTAAGCAGATCTATTTTAGCTTGATTATCGCCTTTGAAATTAAAAATCGGGCTTATGTTGTCAATAGACTTTTGCGAGATACCTTTGCTTTTCATTTCTTTGATAACACCCGCCTCTCCTATTTTATCAAGTTTGTCAAGCGCTACAACAAAATCGGTAAATTTGTCTTTTTCTTCCAACAAATCTACCAAACCGGATAAAATTTTCCGATTATTAATTTTAATGGTAACAGGTAATTTCAAAGCAGAGAAAACTGCATCGTAAAGCAAGCCAAATTCTACATCTTGCCACAGCGACCGGCTTCCGACTACATCGGCATCACACTGGTAAAACTCTCTATAACGCCCCTTTTGCGGACGGTCGGCACGCCAAACCGGTTGAATTTGGTAACGCTTAAACGGAAAAGTTAAATCATTTTGATGTTGCACCACATAGCGGGCAAATGGCACGGTTAAATCGTAACGCAGGGCTTTTTCCGATATTTTAAGGGTCAACTTTTTAACATCTTTATCAGCTAAAACTTTATCATCCACTTTTCGTAAAAAATCACCTGAATTTAAAATTTTAAAAATCAAGCGATCACCTTCATCACCGTATTTTCCCATCAAAGTAGATAGGGTTTCAAATGAAGGTGTTTCAATAGGCGAAAAACCAAACAATTCAAATTGTTGTTTGATATGATTAATGATATAATTGCGTTTGGCAATTTGTTCAGCCGAAAAATCTCTGGTACCTTTGGGAATGCTTGGTTTTTGTGCCATAATTATTAAGTCTTAAAATTGGTGCAAATATCGTTGTTTTTCTTACAAGTAACAAATAAAGAAATTATAAATCAATGTCACGTATGCATCAAAACATAAATCAAGCAAGTATAAAAAAATCCCTTCACATCGGAAGGGATTTTTTTATTCAATATAGTAAAACTTAATCAACTTTAACCCGCCATCCGTAAGGATCTTCAACACGGTTATATTGAATATCCATAATTTTATTTTTAAAGAAATCGGCGTAAGAATTTTCTTGTTTTGGTAAATCGGTATAATAATCTTTATATTTTAATCCGACAATCGGTAACACCGTTGCAGCGGTTCCTGCCCCGAATATTTCTTTTAAGTCGCCTTTTTTAGATGCTTCAATCACTTCATTAACTTCTATAGGGCGAACTTCAATAGCAATATTGTTATCTTTGGCTAACTGAATGATACTTTTGCGGGTAACGCCGGGCAAAATACGAGTGCTTTCCGGTATGGTCGGCGCGGTTAAAAGTTTATCACCTATCCTAAAAAACATATTCATGGTTCCGGCTTCTTCCAAATATTTGTGTTGTGCCGAGTCCGTCCAAATTATTTGTTGAAAACCTTCGGCTTTGGCTTTTTCGGTCGGATAAAATTGTGCCGCATAATTACCGGCAGCTTTGGCATAACCTACACCACCATCACAAGCACGACTAAACCGGTCTTCTATTTTAACTTTAACATCACCGGAATAATATTTGCCAGCAGGCGAAGTCATAATCATTAAACGATATGAGCTAGACGGAGAAGCAGCAACTGCATTCTCGGTAGCAATATAAACCGGACGAATATATAATGATTCACCGGGACCGGTAGGAATCCAATCTTTATCTAATTTAACTAACTCTGTAATACCATCAATAAAATATGCTTCGGGAATGGGTGGCATCCCCAATCGTTCAGCAGATTGATTAATCCGTTTAAAATTTTCATCGGGTCTAAACAAAAAGGCATTGCCTTGTGCATCTTTATAAGCTTTCATCCCTTCAAAAACCGCTTGCCCATAGTGAAAAACTTTAGCTGATGGTTCATACGTCAATGCTTGATATGGCATAATTTTAGGCGTTTGCCATTGACCATCGATAAAATCAGCAACCAACATGTGGTCGGAAAACATTCTTCCGAAAATTAAGTTTGAAAAATCTGCATTAGGAAGCTTAGATTCTTTAATTTTTTCGATGATAAAATTGGTTTTGAGGTCTGCAGTCATAGTTTTGTCGTATTAAGTTCTTACAAATTTACAAAAAAATAATTAAAAAAACTACGAATATTGCAATAAAAATGTCTATTTTTGATAAATCAATGTGAATATGAAAACCATCACGTTTTTTGTATATTTTTATAAAATCACATTAAAAATTCGTAAAAAAAATCAAAAAAAAGTTAACTTTTAATGATGAGAATTAAAGTTATAACAACCAATGATGGTTCCAAAAGTTTGTATTTACCGGAAATGAACGAGACTTATCATTCAAAATTCGGGGCAAAAACCGAGTCGGAACATGTTTTTATTAAAGCCGGTTATCGATATATTTCAAAACCGGAAATCCGCATTCTGGAAATTGGTTTCGGAACCGGATTAAATGTTCTATTGACTTGGCTCGAATGTGCCAAAACACCTAAAAAAATCTATTATGAAACACTTGAAAAATATCCACTACCGGATAGGATTGTAAAAGACATCAATAATTTTGAAAATGACCAATTATCTACATTTTTCAAACAAATTCACAAAGCACCTTGGAACAAGGATTTCGCTATCAATCCAAATTTTATTTTACACAAAAAACAAGTTGATTTACAATATTTTAAGCCCAAATTAAATTTCGATTTGATTTATTTTGATGCCTTTGCCCCCAACAAACAGCCGGAAATGTGGACACCGGAAATTTTTCAAAAAATGTATGATGCTTTGAACCTAAATGGTGTTTTAGTAACTTATTCCGCAAAGGGAAGCGTCCGTCGCACCATGCAAGCTGCCGGATTTACGGTAGAACGCATTCCTGGTCCGCCGGGTAAAAGAGAGATGTTACGGGCTGTTAAAAAATAAATTTTTGTTAAGAATGACTATTATTAAGCCGAAATCAACTATTTTCGTATCAAAAATAAAATCCTTAAAAAATGAAAAAACTATCCTATATTTTACTTTTTATTTTGTCTTGGCAAATTAGCGCCCAACAAAAAGAATTAAGTTTGAAAGATGCCGTCTTGGGTTACTACAAGGGCTTGTATCCCAAAACTTTACGTAATCTGCAATGGGTGAAAAACACCGATGATTTTATGTATAGAGATGGTCATAAGATTATTATAAAAGATGCTGACAACAAGCCGGAAAAAACCATTAGTTTTGCTGAGTTATCCAAAGCTGTTCCGGATTTAAAGTACCTGCCGTATATCGAAGTGGCAACCGGTCAACACTTGATTTTTGACAAAGACCATGCTAAAATTTTGTACGATTACAACACGGGACAAACAGCAAAAATATCCTATCCCGAAAATGCCGAAAATTTAGATTATAATTTTATCAATAAGCATTTGGCATATACGATAGATAACAATTTGTATTTGGCAAATATGGATTCTGAACAAATTCCGGTAGCGGTCAACGACAATAAGAATATCGTAAGCGGACAAGCCATTGCACGAAGTGAATTCGGTATTACCAAAGGCACTTTTTGGTCACCAAAAGCCGATAAATTGGCGTTTTATCAAAAAGATGAAACCAATGTTGATGATTATCCATTAGTGGATATTACCGTAACGCCTGCCAAATTACACAATATCAAATATCCGATGAACGGACGCGGTAGTGAAGAGCCGGCAGTCGGGATTTATGACTTAACAAGTAAAAAAACTATTTATCTTAAATTATTTAAAGCTGCGGGAAAGGAGCATTATGCTACCAATTTAACTTGGGGACCGCAAGAACAATATATTTATTTGGCAGAAGTCAATCGCGATCAAAATCATATGTGGTTTAACCAATATGATGCGCGCACGGGCGATTTTGTCAAAACTTTGTTTGAAGAAACCAATGACAAATGGGTAGAACCCGAACATCCGGCGTTCTTTATCCCTAACGGTAAAAATCAGTTTATTTGGTTAAGCGAACGCGATGGTTTTATGAATCTTTATAAATACAATACCGATGGTAAACTGCTTAAACAATTAACACACAATCAATGGGTTACAAATGATGTACTCGGATTTTCAAAAAACGGAAAATATGTTTACATCACCGGAACCGGAAAAGATCCCCGCGATCAAAAATTGTTTAAAGTCCATACACGAACCGGTAAAATGACGACTTTAACCCCAAAATCGGGGCAACATTACATTATGATGAATGATGATAAAACATTGTATCTTGACAATTTTTCTAATGTTAATATACCACGCATTATTTATTTGCAAGATGTTGATTGTAAGTTAAATACGGTTCTGCTTAAAGCGGATAATCCCGTTAAAGATTATAATGTAAATCCTAAGCCCGAAATGTTTAGTATCACAGGCGAATACGGCGATAAAATCTATGCCCGCTTGTTTAAACCGGCTGATTTTAACCCGAACAAGAAATATCCGGTCTTGGTATATGTTTACGGCGGACCGCACGCACAAATGAATATCAACCGGTGGATGGGGGGCGCCCCACTTTGGATGCCTTGGTTGGCAGCACAAGGCTATTTGGTATTTACCGTTGACGGACACGGTTCCGAAAATTGTGGTTTTGCTTTTGAAAGTGTGATTTTCAGGCATTTGGGACGGGTTGAAATGAAAGACCAACTACACGGCGTTGATTATTTAAAATCATTGCCTTATGTCGATGCCAAACGTTTAGCCGTTCATGGTTGGAGTTTTGGTGGTTTTATGACATCTTCACTCATGACCACTTATCCGGATGTCTTTACCACAGGGGTTGCAGGCGGACCGGTAACCGATTGGAAATGGTACGAAGTGATGTACGGCGAACGCTATATGGACCGTTACCAAGATAATCCGGAAGGTTTTAAAGAAACCAGTGTGTTGAACAAAATTCAAAATCTCAAAGGGCATCTGTTGACCATACACGGTTATCAAGATGATGTTGTCGTACCGCAACACGATATTGCCTTGCATCGCGAAGCTATAAAAAAAGGTATTCAAATGGATTTTTATCTTTACCCGACCGCCAAACACAACGTGCGGGGTATTGACCGGGTACATCTGATGACTAAAGTTTTGAATTATATTATGCAGTATAATAAATAATTAGGGTCTATGTTGATGAGTATCGGTATGGTTAAAATATTGGTTCTATATCGATTATGGATAATTTAAAATATCTCAAATAATAATGCCACCCCTACGGGGTTTCGATGATTCTGTTTTTATGGTTTTACTACAATAATATCAGCCCTTCGGGCTTCATATATAAAGAACCACATAGGAATGATATATTTATAGATAAAAAAACACACCATTGAACCCCGTAGGGGTGAAATTATTTGAAAAGATAATCGATGCAATTTAATTCTTGAACTTAATTTATTATTATCCACACAAAACAATATCGACCCATAAATTGTGTTTTTGACACTTTGTCAGGAAAAGTCAATATGGCGGGCTTTTTGAGAGATTTTTGATAGAATCTAAAAAAGATCTCAATTATGAAAACACAATTTAACAAACTGAAACAACATAAAGCAGAAAATAATAAAGCTGAATTTGATAAAGTTTTAAACAAACTTTTGCCACGACTGCAAAGGTATATTGCCCATCGCATCAAAATATATGAAGCCAAAGGTTGGTTGCCCAAAAATTTTTATCAGCCGGCTGATGTTTTGGCGGATGTGTATTTGCATGCTTACAAAGAATTTGAACGCATTAAAAATCCTGATGATTTAAAAATACGTTTATTTTCTTGGGCAGATCAAATAATCGGTGACTATGCCGCCAAAGAGAATAAAATTCCAAAAAAACATAAACTTCCTGTTGATAAATTGGTCAAAGAAGAATTAAAATACATGTATGAAGACTTAACTGCCAATGCCGATGGAGAAGTTGTCCTTATCAATGATTTAAAAGATGAAGATATTGACTATCAACAAGATGAATTTAAGCCAAAAGTATATGTATTTGATTTTGACAGTCAAAATGCTTTTGCCAATAGTTTAGGATTGACCGCTGATGATTTCAGAGATGAAAAATTACGTAGTATTTTCGGTAGTATTTACAGTCAATTGCCCGAAACTGTCAGACGTATTTTAGATTTGAATGCGTTAGGCGGTTTAAGCTATGGCGAAATAGCAGAAATCGTTGGTATCAAACCCGATGAAGTTGAAAAAATCATTGTCGCGGTTCAAGATAAGGTGAAAGCAAGTAAATGATACCGTTTTTCAGGCAATAAAGCATCATACGAACAATAATAAAAACAGCCCGAGCGTTTCGGGCTGTTTTTATTGCTACAAAAAATCTCTATTTACATTTTTAGCAAACGAAATTGACAAAAGACCTATCAGGTTATAAAAACCTAATGGGTCTGATTGGTTTATTCTTCTTCTTTATTTTGTTTAATCAATTCTTCTTGAACATTTTGAGGAACTAATTCGTAACCGACAAATTCAGATGTAAACGTACCGCGTCCTTGGGTTAAGGAACGTAAAGTTGTTGAGTAACGATACATTTCAGCCAATGGTACACGGGCTTTAATTTTTTGATATTTTCCCGCTGTTTCCATTCCCATAATGATAGCACGTCTGCCTTGTAAATCCGTCATCACATTTCCCATCATTTCTTCGGGCATTTTGACGGTAACTTCTTGAATAGGTTCCAAAAGTTTCGGATTGGCATCTAAAAAAGCTTGTTTAAAAGCATTGGCACCGGCTATTTTAAATGAAATATCATTGGAATCGACCGGGTGCATTTTGCCGTCATAAACAATCACCCGTACATCACGCACCGGCGATTTGGTCAAAGGACCGGCTTCCATTACTTCCAAAATACCTTTTTTAATTGACGGCAGATAGCGGGCATCAATAACCCCACCGACTATAGAATTGATAAACATCAGTTTACCGCCCCAAGGTAAGTCTTCTTCTTCTTTACCACGCACCGGAAAACTGTCCGGATCCGGCATGCCTTCGTAGTAGGGTTCCACTTTGAGA
The DNA here is from genome assembly GCA_015489265.1 of Flavobacteriaceae bacterium. GTDB lineage: Bacteria > Bacteroidota > Bacteroidia > Flavobacteriales > Flavobacteriaceae > WGBX01. Next base: position 15,445 of record WFZY01000083.1, read on the forward strand.
TGGACTTCGCCAAATTGACCGGCACCACCGGATTGTTTTTTGTGTCTGTAACTGGATGAAGCAGCTCTTTGAATGGTTTCGCGATAAGAAATACGCGGTTGGTCAAATTCGGCTTTGATACCGTATTCTTTTTGCAATATCCAATCAACTATAGCTAAATGTAATTCGCCCTGACAAGCCAAAATTTGTTGTTTCATTTCTTTGTCATACGTAACGATTACAGTCGGGTCTTGACTATGAATTTTCTTGAGTGCTTCTTGTAGTTTTTCTTCTTCGTGTTTATTGGCAGCTCTGACGACTTTGCGAATACGTGGCGCCGGAAACTGAATGGGTTTAAAAGTAATTTTATGTTCCGGATCATGCAGGGTATCACTGGTTTCGGTATTTTTTAGTTTGATAACGGCACCAATATCACCGGCAACCAATTTTTCAACAGATTCGCGTTGTTTACCATTAATAATATAGAGTTGTCCGAGATTTTCGAGTTCACCGGTACGACTGTTCATCAATTTATCACCTGTTTTTATTTCACCTGATTTAACTTTAAAATAACTGATTTTACCGACATTGGGTTCATATTTGGTTTTGAAAACAAATATGGATGGGTCCGCATCTACTTTAGGTTCGATGATTTCGCCTTCCAAACTTTGCTCTGCCGGCATATCCAAAGCTGACGGCGTGACGTTGTCAATGAATCCCATCAATCGTCCGCTACCCATATCGTTAAGTGCTGAAACTACAAAGACCGGGAAAAGTTCGAGATTGAGCATACCTTTTTTAATCCCTTTTTTCATTTCATCTTCATTGAGCGTGCCTTTGTCAAAGAATAGTTCCATCAATTCTTCATCATTTTCGGCAGCTTTTTCAACAAGTTCGTTATGCAGCATGTCTGCCAATTCTTTATGTTCTTCGGGTATTTCATGTTTTTCGGGTTTGCCGCCTTCAGGTCCGAATACATACATTTTCATTTTCAAGACATCAATAATGGCTTGTCTGCCATCGGGCATTTTGTGTGGAAATTGAATTTTAACGGCATTTTTACCGGCTAATTCAACAATGCTGTTATAAGCTTCGTCATATTTAACATCCGGATGGTCAATTTGGTTAATTACAAATACGGTAGGGCGGTTAAATCGTTCTATATAGTTCCAAATAATTTCAGTACCGACTTCGGCACCATGTTGTCCGTTAATGACCATAAGCGCTGTTTCGGAAACGCGCATGGCTGAAACAATCTCGCCGATAAAATCGTCGAGTCCGGGGGTATCGATAATATTTATTTTGTAATTGCGCCACTCGGTATGCAGAGGTGTGGCAAAAATGGAAGTTTGTCTTTCTTTTTCAATATCGGTGAAGTCAGAAACCGTGTTTTTGTTTTCTACTGTTCCACGTCTGTTCAATAAACCGGCTTCAAATAACATGGTTTCGGCAAGCGTGGTCTTGCCGCTACCGTG
>WFZY01000084.1 GCA_015489265.1 Flavobacteriaceae bacterium
CCGGTTTCGACCATCATAGCACCGAAATAGTTCCGGTTACGCATCAACTTGCGGGCTTCAATCATGGTAATACCCTTTCGTTGGTGTTTTTGCCAAAATATTTCGGCAAATTCTTCAACCATTTCATTGGCTTCCGATGAAATCACATCAATAACCGGCAAGTCTTCTACATAATCCAGCTCTTTTTTTAATTCTTCAATAGTTTCTTTGTTCCCCAATAAAATCGGATGCGCAATCCCTTCTTCATGGGCAATATAAGCGGCTTTTAAGACTTCGGGCAAATCGGCTTCGGGGAAAACCACTCTTTTGGGATCTTTCTTGGCTTGATTGGTAATCATCCTGATTTGTTTGGTCTCAATCCCCAAACGTTCAATCAGTTCTTCTTCATATTTTTTAAAATCTTCAATGGGCTCGCGTGCCACACCACTTTCCATGGCTGCACGGGCAATCGCCGGTGGTATTTTGTATATCAAACGCGGGTCAAAAGGTTTGGGAATGATGTAATCTCTACCAAATGCCAAATGTTTTTCTTGATAGGCGGCATTGACCTGCTCGGGGACTGTTTCCTTTGCCAATTCTGCCAAAGCATAAACGGCTGCCAGCTTCATTTCTTCATTGATAGCTTTTGCTCTCACATCCAAAGCGCCACGGAAAATAAATGGAAAACCCAGCACATTATTCACTTGGTTCGGATAATCGGAACGACCGGTAGCCATAATGATATCTTTGCGGATACTCGTTGCCAATTTGTAATCAATTTCCGGTGTCGGATTAGCCAATGCAAAAACAATCGGGTTTTTTGCCATGGATTTTAAATGTTGCTCATTTAATATATTGCCGACAGATAAGCCGACAAATACATCGGCGTCTTTGATGGCATCTTCTAATGTATGAATGTCTCTGTCTGTCGCAAAAAGGGCTTTTTGCTTGCTTAAATTGTCACGGTCCTTACGAATCACGCCCTTACTGTCAAGCATCACAATATTTTCTTTTTTGACCCCCAAAGCATGATACAATTTGGTGCAAGATACTGCCGCCGCACCGGCACCATTGACAACCACTTTTATTTCATCCATTTTTTTGCCGGCAAGTTCCACCGCGTTGAGTAAAGCTGCCGATGAAATAATTGCGGTGCCGTGTTGGTCGTCATGCATTACAGGAATATCCAGTTCGGCTTTTAAACGTTCTTCTATTTCAAAAGCTTCGGGCGCTTTGATATCTTCAAGGTTGATACCGCCGAAAGTCGGGGCAATATTTTTGACAGTTTCAATAAATTCATCGATATTTTCAGTGTTCACTTCAATATCAAATACATCAATATCGGCAAAAATCTTAAACAATAAACCTTTGCCTTCCATAACCGGTTTGCCGGCTTCGGCACCGATATTTCCCAATCCCAGAACAGCGGTTCCATTGGAAATAACGGCTACCAAATTGCCTTTGTTGGTATATTTATAAACATCGTCGGGATGCTCGTAAATTTCCATACAAGGTATGGCAACCCCCGGCGAATACGCCAAGGATAAATCCCGTTGTGTACTGTGTTTTTTAGTAGGAACCACTTCAATCTTTCCCGGACGGGGTTCCATATGGTATTTGAGCGCTTCTCTTCTTAATCTTTTTTCTTTCATTTTGATAAATTTAGGCAAGATGCCTGTTTTTTACGGATGCAAATTTAAGGGCATTCTTTTATAAAAAAGTGTAAAATGTTACTTTTTTTCAAAAAAAAGGTTTTTCAACGCAATGGTTTTGTATTTTATTTTAAAAAAATGACTATTGATTGAATTTTCAATAAAAATTAATGCTATAAAATTATTTTTTTCATTATTTCAAAAAAAATATTATGCGCGCATAATAAATTGAAAATAATATCGTAAATTCGTAGCGAAATTAATCTGAGAAAAAAACAAAATAATATGAGAATCTTATTTTTAATGAGTAGTGTGCCCGACACCACTTCTAAAATAAATTTTACGGATAATGATACGAAATTTGATGAATCGGGTATTCAATATGTTATCAATCCGCATGATGAGTTTGGCTTGACCAAAGCCATGCAAATCAAAGAAAAAAACGGTGCAGAGTTGGTCGTTTTAAATGTTGGAACCGCTAAAACCGAGCCGGTTATCAGAAAAGTTTTGGCTATTGGTGCCGATAAAGCGGTTCGCATCGATGCCGACCCGCAAGACAGTTATTTTACGGCGGTTCAAATTGCCCATTACATCAACAATCACGATGAATTTGATTTGATTATCGCCGGAAAAGAATCTTTGGATTACAACGGCGGTATGGTGCACGGTTTGGTTGCCGGTATGACCGGAAAAAAGTTTATCAATGCCGTTATGGGATTGGAACTCAAAGATAACAATGTTGTTGAAGTTGCCCGTGAAATTGATGGCGGTAAAGAGTTTATCGAAACCAATTTGCCTTTAGTCATAGGCGGACAAAAGGGTTTGGTTAAAGAAGAAGAACTCCGCATTCCGAACATGCGCGGTATTATGATGGCGCGTAAAAAACCATTGGAAGTGCTACCGGCGGTTGAAGCACCGGTTAAAACTAAAATTGACAAATTTGAAAAACCGGCGCCGAAAGGGGCTATCAAATTGGTCGATAAAGACCATTTGGATGAGCTTATCGATTTGTTACACAACGAAGCCAAAGTTATTTAATGTCAAACTAAAAAAATTATTATTATGTCAATCTTAATATATGCAGAACAACAAAACGGAAAAGTGGCAAAAAGTGCCAAAGAATTGGCTTCTTATGCCAAAGCTTATGCCGACAAAACCGGACAAGAAGTTGTAGCCGTAGGGGCAGGATTTAATGATGCCGATACCTTATTTCAATATGGGGTTTCAAAAGTTTTAAATGTCAGTGATGACACACTCAAACAATTCAATGCTTATGCCCATGCCCAAATGGTCGCACAAGCTGCCGACCAAGTCGGCGCAGATTTGATCCTTATTAGTGATAGCAATGATGCGGTTTATATGGGACCGATTTTGGCAGACAAACTGGATGCCGGCTATGTTTCCCATGTTGTCGGTTTGCCGGAAGATACCGCAAAATTTACCGTTAAAAGAAAAGTGTTTTCAAACAAAGGGATTGCTTATACGGAAATTTTAAGCGATAAAAAATTGTTGCGTTTGGCTAAAAATTCCTTTGGAATTATTGAAAATCCGGTAGCAGGTAGTGTAGAAGATTTTGCTCCGGAAGTAGATAAAAGTGTGTATGAAACCTACAAAGTTACCAAAGTGGATAAAGCCACCGGCAAGGTTTCCTTGTCTGATGCCGATATTATTGTATCAGCCGGTCGCGGATTGAAAGGTCCTGAAAATTGGGGTATGATTGAAGAATTAGCAGATGTGCTCGGCGCAGCCACCGCTTGTTCAAAACCTGTTGCCGATATAGGTTGGCGACCGCATACCGAACACGTCGGACAAACCGGAAAACAAGTAGCGCCTAATTTGTATATTGCTATCGGTATATCCGGTGCTATTCAACATTTGGCCGGTGTTAATGGCTCTAAAAACATGTTAGTCATCAATAACGACCCGGAAGCACCGTTCTTTAAAGCTGCCGATTATGGTGTAGTCGGCGATGCCTTTGAAGTGGTTCCTAAATTAATAGAAAAACTTAAAGCTTTTAAGAATCAGTAGTTTTTTGTTGATTTATTAACACATCAGTCCCGCTTGGCTAGCCAAGCGGGACTGATAGTTTTTAATTGAGTGACTTATTGATTGTTGGAAGCTGACAGGTCACTTAAATATTAATTTTTTCCTTTTGATTGATCTTCATCTTTTTCTTTTTTACAGGCAGTTAAACTATTACTTGTCGTCATTTCTAACTCGAATAAATTTAAACTAATTCTTTTCATAACTTTTTATTTCTAATAAGGTTTGTTCCCAATGGTTTTCCGGATTATCTGTTGTATCATGAATAATTTTGGCAAATACGCCCGGCATGCTGTTTATCATCCAATATTGATATTGATCATCGCCAATAATTCCGTTGACTACGGTACATTCATAAGTTTTTCCTTCAAATTTCCAAGGGCGTTTACGGTCTATAATGGCATATTGGTTTAATTCTTTTTGTGGAAAAAAGCGGTTATAGGATTCTATTAAAGGACCTTTTATTCTCGTGATAAATGGGATACGTTCTTCTTCTATTTCCTTGTAAGCCAAAAATTTAATAGTTTGCTTCTTTTCATTAACAATAATATCAACTGAAATGTCATCCTGAGAAAAAGTTTTGACTTCCGGATGATATGCGGAACGCTTATAATGTAAGTTTTTTATAGTAGGAACAAATATCCTAAGCGCATCGTTAGTCCAAGGTAAGCCGGATTGCCCCACTGTGGGTTCGGTTAGTGCATCTTCATTGATTTGCAAATAGTGAACAGACAATACTGTTGGTTGTTTTTCCAGTTGATACTTGATGCCTTTATTTAAGATTTCCATATAGTCTTGATTGATTTGTAAGATGGAATCTTTCTTTTTTAATACATTTACATCTGCCAGAACAACAAAAGTTTTTTCGCTTGGTATAAATAACCAAGATCCTTTGGTGGTTACATTGCCGTTTTCTTCCATGTTCAGCATTACAAATTTGTTGTCAGCTTCAAATCTTACATAAGTAGGCATTGTACCTCGCATCAGCCATGTGCCTATTAAATTTTGATATGCCGGATTATTTTGTGTGGGATCATAAGCTTTTTTGTAATACAAAGTAGCGCCATTGCCACCCAATACCAATTGACGGTCTGTTAACTTCAAAATAAGAAAACGACCATTATATATTTTAAAACGTTCGGAATTTAAGTCAATGTCTTGATTTCTTCGGGTAAATACGGCTATTTTGGTACCATAAATAGAAATATCGCCATTGGCATCAAACCGGTTGATAATGTACGGTTGGTCAGTTTTTTGACCGGTTTCTACTAAAGTTAAAAGCCAATTTCCGGTTACCGGTTTGGTTTGTCCTTGGACTTTTGTCATTATCAAAGTAATGAAAAAGCCAATAAATAGTTTTTGTTTCATCTGTTTATTATAATCATGTCGGCTTCATGATGAATATTTATTAAACACGATAACCGGAAATTTATATTATAACAATTAATTCTTTTCGATTTTTAACACATTATAAGTGTGGTTAGCCGTATCTTTTAGTAAAAGTAAATACATCCCTCTTGCCAAACGGGATATATCTAATGTATTGTTTACTTGTTTTGTATTTTTGACTAAAAGTATTTTACCGTTCATATCACTGACTTGCATGGTATAATCAGATGTATTTGCAAAATATATATGTATCACATCCGCTGACGGATTGGGAAACACATTAAAATCGTTGAACAAAACCTCATCGGTAATACCAAGAGATTGTCTTAAATCAGGTCCTATAAAACCTTCAGACACATGCGTACTTCCTTGTGTATTTTCTTGTATGGCTACTTCGCCTATGGTATATATCACATCTATGTTTCCGCTTGTAGCGGTTGCACCACCGCTGTCTATACTGCTTTTTTTGACAGCAGTTTGGCTATAACCGGAAGCGGTTAATAATAATGTAAAAATTATCAAGATATTTTTCATGGGGTTATTTTTTATAGACTACAAAATTAAAGGCTTTATTAGCAGCTGTTCCAGAGGTGTTATAGGTTTTTATTGTAAAATAAGTATCATAATTTCTTACCGTAATAAAACCAATGCTGTTAAAACGCATATTTGCTATAACGGTATATTGATTGGCATCAGTTGGTTTATTTGTTCCTGTAAATGTTATTTCATAAACACCAGTTGCAGTTTTTGACACGGAAAAACCATCCGAATGAGAGCCATTGACGGAAAAAGATCCGGAACTCGCGATACTACCATAGATATAAGCTTTCATATCGGTATCGCCACTGTCGTGTCCTTTTAATTTTTTTGAAGCATAAATATCTCCTTTAAAATATCCCGCATAGCTACCGGCTTTTTCAGCTTCGCCATATACAGCATAGTGTGTACCACCAGCGGTGGGGTTTATATAACTATAAGTACCGTATTTATCTCCGCTTCCGGTACCAGTTAACAAATTTCTTACACCATAATTATTTCCTGATGCATCTCCATAAATCCAAGTGCCATATCCTACCTGCCAACTTGAACCATGTCCTTCGATTCTGGAATAGTAACCATAATGTGAACCATTACCAGTATTTATTAAAAAATTTCTTGTGCCATATATTGTTCCGTCTCCTGAACCTGATAAATAATTATTTATTCCATAATGATTACCTGAACCATTACTGGTAAGTGAAGTTGCTATTCCAAAATGTAATCCATTGCCGGAGTTTAAAACTTGTATTTTAGCACCATATTGATCACCGTCACCTGTACCGCCAATAGCAGCACCAAATCCGTAAGTGTCATCATTTCCGGAAGGTCTGGAATTAGCTCTAAACAAAGCACCGGAAATTGCAGAGGTAAAATCATAGCCGACACAAATACTTCCGGTACGACTGATATCTTGTGATGAATTTGTAGCGGGTGTTGTACCTACACCTTCATAAAATAAAATCGGACTGTTTGTCAAATCGTTATAATCACCTGAAAAATCATCGGATGCATCGGTGTCCCAACCGGTAAAATTGACATCATTACCATTGCTGATACTGAGTTGTGTACCTGATAAGCTTAAGTCTTGCAATTCGTTTGTAGCATCATGGTCGGCGTCATTGACATCATCGCCGTCGGTCAGTCCGGCGGGAATGTTACTTAAATCGCCGAAATTGCCACTGAATGTATTGCCGGCATTATCGGCATACTTGGCATAAGGAACGGCTTTAAATTCCGTGGTGCCGAAATTTTGGTAGCCGGAACCGGTATCAATTTCCACTTTTAAGAAATACGGGTTTCCACCCCAATCAATAGTGTCAAAATCACCGGAAACAACAGCTCCCTCGCCTATGTTTACGGCTACAATACCATTGGCATCGGTGGTGGCGGTTTGGTTTTCTTGATATACGGAAGTGGTTCCGTTTTCTAATACGGTAAACTTAAAAGTTACCGAATGGTTGGCTAATACATTACCATTGTCGGTAATGAGGGCTTTGTAGTTAAATCCGCCACCTTGGGCGAAAGAAAAACTTGCTATCAAAATGGCTACTAGGGTTAAGATTACATTTTTCATAATAATTTTTTTTATAATAGTTGTTTTTTCATTCACTTTAAATGTATAAACGATAAAGACATATTCTTAAAAATTAACTGTTACTAATGATGTATTTTTTGCCAGTTTTTTTGTATGTCATCATCTGAGATATCAGGTTTTAACAATTTCATAGCAGCTTTAAACTCGGCAAAAGTATGTTTACTTGGTTCTCGTAAAATATCAATGGCTTCCATTTGATTGAGTTGCTTTGATTTTTGCACATCTGTCGGTGTAATGGCTACAGCTTTGTCGTCATTTTTGTGCATTTGGTTGTATGCCTTTTTTATTTCCGCTTCTTTAAGTGGCAATTGTCCGTTTTGCGTCACAAAATTTTTATAGTCTTCATAAGACATGTTTTGAATACGATTGACTTCGCCCGTCATAGCATTCATGCCTTTTTGTTTTTGTTTTTCGGCATCATCGAGCATCTCTTTAATTAATTGTTTGTCTTTATCCGAAATTTTGTATTCTGTATCAAGCCCTTTATCTGCTCTTATATAAGCATCCACGATTTTAAAAGCTCTTTCTCTGTCTGCTTTGGAAAGATTCGGATTTTCTTTGTCAACCACCTTGTTAAATTTTGCCTTGCGAACCGCTACGGGTGCCAAAGGATCATATCCTTTGAAATAATCCATATATGCACTGAGTACGTCTTGCAAATTATCTTGATTGATAGGTTGTTGGGCTTGTATTTGACCAAACAATAACAAGCTGAATAGGATGATGATTTTTTTCATTTTCAACTAATTTATAATATACTATTACAAAAATGGTAGATTGTCTTGTTTATTAGACCTATCAGGTTTTAGAAACCTAACAGGTCTTGGTTTTATAAATTTTTAGACCTACCAGGTTTTCAAAACCTAGCAGGTCTATGTAAACTTTAATTCTTTTTGGTGTATACAAATGTGTTTTGCATATTGTCGGTATATACCAGTTCCCCGTTCAGATTAAGTGCAAAATTCCAACTCTCGGTTGAATTAGTATCATTATAGTGGACAGAAAATTGATAAGTGTCAGCTGTTGATTGCTCACTAATTGAATAATCTTTATTTTTTATGGTTTCCATATAACTCAAATTCTCTGTTTGCACACCTGCTTGGTTATAATACACCGTAAACATATCGTCCGAAGTAAATCTAAAACCATCTTCTTCATTCATGCCATTGATTTTAGTCCAAGTAAATTGTATCCAAGCCGGGGGATTTAAATGGTCTTTGGTTTGTGATTGCTCTTCGTCTTTTTTCTTTTTACAAGCAGTTAAATTGATACTTGCGATCATTACTAAAATGATTAATAAACTTGTTTTTTTCATAATAATTAAGTTGTTTTTATTGATTAATTTTTACTATTTAAAATTTAACAAACTCTACCCTGCGGTTATTGGCTTTGCCTTCGGGTGTAGCGTTATTGTCTATGGGTTTGCTTTCACCCCAGCCGGTATATTTCAATCTTGATTTGTCAATTCCCATTGAAATTAATTTAGCCATCACGGTTTTGGCGCGGGCTTTTGACAGTTTCAGATTAGTGGCTTCGTTGCCGTCGCTGTCGGTGTGTCCTTCGACGCTGAATTTTAAATCCGGTTGCTTTATCATCAATTTATAAATACGATTGATGGGGCCCATACTTTCGGGTTTGAGCGTGGCTTTATTCACATCGAACTTAATGCCGTTGACAATTATTTTTCCTTCGGATAAAATGCGTTTATAATATTTGACACCACCTTTGGATAGGCGGAAGTTTTTGATATACATATTATCGTTACCGGCTTTAATGGTGATACCCGTGGGGTTAAAGCCCAAATGCGGAATGTTAATCAAACGGGTGTCTTTAAAATACGCTTTGAATTTTCCCTTGGTATAGGCGATGGAAATATGTTTCCAAGAACCGGTTTTTTCCACTGACCAACCGGTATTTTCCGTGCCGGGATAATATTTTTCAGAATCTCCGAATTCCAAACTATGTGGCATAACCACTAAACTTTCCATTCCGGAATGCCTTTGATTTTTTTGATCTAATAAATATACCCAAAGTCTATTTGCCGTAGAGCTTCCTTTTGTAAACCATACATCAAACTCAATGGTAAAGACATCGGGCAAGTAATCTTCTTTTGGATTTTTTAAGTAAGGTACAATGGATGAAGAACCATCAAGAAACATAATAACCTTTTCGCCATCAAAATCGCCGATTTCTATATTGCCTTTATATAAATCCCAACGGCTCGGAAATTCGCCGTTTTCTTCGTCGGCATCGGGTCCGTCTTCAAAGATGACGGTATCGCCGGGGACAAAATCATATTTGCTCCATACCAAATTGTGTTTTGGGGCTTTGGAAGTTTTACCCGAAACCTTTTCATTTTCTTCTTCATTATTTACTTGTTGTGCTTTTGATTTTTTTGACGATTTACTTTTCTTTGATTTTTTGTTTTTGCCGTCTATTTCATCTTCGGTTTTGTCATAAACTTTATCGATACCTTTATCTACACGACGTTGAGACCGGCGTTCGGCTTCGCTTTTGACTTTGTCTTCGGCATGTTTCATTAGTTTTTTAAAAAATTGCGCTTCTGAACGTTGCGTAAATGCAACCAACAGAAATCCAAATAGTAAATACTTAAGGTTTTTCATAATAATTAGTTTTGTCATCATTTAATTAATTTGGCAAGGGCAGTTTTATTGCCCTTGCCGTTTATGATTGTTTGTGTTAGAGTCTAACAAACCCAAAATTTCATTATTCAATAATCTTTTGAACAAATTCAAGTACAAAAGTATACACAATAGAAACTTAATATGTCATTTTAAAGGATGATTTTATATC
>WFZY01000085.1 GCA_015489265.1 Flavobacteriaceae bacterium
GATAAAATGCGAAAAAAACTACCTGCCAAGCCACTCATCAATCTAAAAGGAAAATGAATAACAATGGTCGAAAGCGACGAAGCCAACATTGCAGGAAACAAGAATTTTATTGACATCTGCACCACTTGATAGCGGTTTTTTTCAGGATAATCTTCGTGATTTTTGTAAATCTGTTCGATAATGACAATGGCATCATCAATAATAAGACCTACCGATGCGGCTATTGCACCAAGCGACATAATATTGATGGTAATACCGACCAAATAAAGTACTAAAAACGAAAATGCTACCGTTACAGGAATAGTTAGCAAAACTACCAAACTCGAACGCCACGAACGCAAAAACAGAATGATAACCAAAAAAGCCAGAAGTAACCCTTCGTAAATGGTTTTCATTGTGCCATCAACACTTTCCTTAACAAAAGCCGACTGATTATAGTAAGGTTTTAGCGTATATCCTTTGGGCAAAAGTTTTTGAATTTCACGGGCTTTTTGCTCAACATTATCGGCAAAATCGGTTAGGTTTACACCGGGTTGTTTAACCAAATCTACCAAAACCGCATTGTTGCCATTGGCGTTTATTTTTACAAATTCTTGCTGCTCTTCGAGTTTGATTTCCGCAATATCTTTAAGTTTTATTATTCTGCCATTAATGTTTTTGATTATTGTATTGTTCAGTTGTTCAATATCTTGCACCCGAGTATCGAGCAGCGTTAGATACATTCGGTTATAGTCGGGCAAAAGTCCTGCCGATGATACAAAGTTATTGTTATCGAAAGCAGTGATAATATCTTGCGGTACAATGCCTAAGGCAGTCATTTTTGCAGGGTTGGGTGCAATAACGAACTCTTTGCTTCGTCCGCCACGGATAATTACATTTGAAATACCTTCTACTTGCGAAAAAGCCGGTCGCACAATTACATTAGCAATATCCTTTAAATCTACATCGGTTTTATTTGGGTTTTCGAGCGTGTATCCATATACAGGAAACAGCGATTGGTTCATTACTTCGGCAGAAATATTGACATCGGGCGGAAGGAAGTTTTTTATTTCGTTAATGCGACTTTCAAGTTGTGGTTTTAAGGCGTAAATATCTAATCCCCAGTCGAAATAGACTTCTACCGTAGCACTTCCACGACTGGTGCTACTTTTTACCAAACGTACGCCATTTACTTTTTTTACGGCACTTTCAATAGGTTGAGTAACCGAAATCATCATTCTGTCGATAGGCAACTGACCGGCATCAATAATTATGGAAATACGTGGAAACTGTACTTCGGGGAATAGATTGGTTTTCATTTGTGTAAACGAAAACACACCTGCTATAAATATCAGAATGCCAACAAGTAAGATTGGCTTTTTTAGTATTTGATAGTAGTTTTTCATTCTTTATTTTCAATTAACACAGTATCTTCCATACCGTAAGCTCCTTCGCTGATAAACTTGTCATTTGATTTAAATTGTGGTGATAATATTTCCACTTTTTCGTGATTCTGATTACCAATTTTTACTTCTGTCTGCACTGCTGTACTATCGTTTATTAGTTTCATTACCCAGAATTTTGTCATTAAAGCATCAGTTTGAATGCAGGATTTCGGTAATATTTGAGTTTCTTGTTTATTGTTTTTATCCAATAGAACTTTTACTATCATATTTTCCGGTAAAAACTGCTTTGTATTTAGGTTTGCCAATACTTTTAAAGTTTGCGATTTTTCATTTATTTGCGGTAAATATTTTGATAATTGAGCTGTTATTTCTGTGCTGTCGGGTAAAATAACCTTGCATTTATTTCCAATTTTCGCCCATTTATTATATTCGAAAGGAATATCTACTTGCAGTTTTAAACCATTGAAAGACATTAAAATACACATTACTGAACCCTTGTCAACAAAAACACTTTTGTTCATTACGCTTAGGTTCATTATTCGTCCGTTGACGGTGGCATAAACTTTTACGGTACCGTAATTACCAGTGATTAAACTATCTGCATTTTGCATAAAGTATGCTTCCGGCGTTTGCATCTCAAAAAGAAGTTGCCCTTTTTTTACAATGTCGCCTTGCTGTGCATTTACCTTTGTAATGTACCCACTAATTGGTGCTATTAAATTACTTTTATTCTGGTAGATAGTCTTACCCGTAAGTTCGATATAATCAGGTATATTTCCTAATTCTAATGTCGTAGTTTTTACTTTGACTTTTAGTTTAGATGCTTCTTGTTCTTGCTTTTTTTGACTGCAAGACCAGAATAACAGCGGTATTGTTAATATTATTAATATTTTATTCATTGTAATATTTTTTATTTTAACCATAAAAGTACATCTAAGGTATCATATAAGTATTTTTTTATTCGCATCATAACATTTAATTCTAAATTCATAACTCAAAACTCAAAATCATCTAATAATTCCAATAATTATAAGAGTTTATCAGCATTTGTTTTTGCATTTTTAGTCTCAAATTTTCTTGTTTTTTTGCCGAGATATCTTTAATAACATTTTTTACGTCCATAATTGATATTAGCCCTTGCTGCATCTGATATTTATACAATTTTATAAGTTTATCGTATTCCATCAACTGTTTTTCTACAATCTTAATTTGCTTATCAATGGTTTTAATTTGACTTAAATATTTGTTTTTATTGGTTTGATATTTATTGATAAAATTTTGCTTTTCAAACTCAATAGTCTGCATTTGAATTATGGATTTATCATTTTGGATTTTTCTCTGATTTCCATCAAAAATATTCCAAGTAAAATTTATACCTGTTGCAAAGCCCAAGCGGTTTACCGATGGTAAATAAACAGAATTAAGTCCGGCATTGGCAAACAAACTTAATTGTGGGCGATATTTACGGTTAAACAAATCTTGTTGAGCTGCTATGTTTAAAATATCTAACTTGTATTTAGTTAAAAACTGTGATTGTGTAATTGTATCCGGACGTATTTTAAAATCAGCATTTTCAAGCTCAACCGTTGATGTGTCAGAAATTCCGCAAATTAAATTCAGGTCTGAAAGATTTTGTTTGTAGCTAGCTAAATTTTTCTCGTATTCTATATTAAAATTATCGGTTTCAATTTGCAAAAGCATTAAATCGCTTTGTTTGTAAATTGCATGCTCAACCAATTTTTTCATTATTTGTACTTGCTCTTTGAGCTCGTATAACAAGTTTTTACTTATCAGACTTTGTTGCCAAGCCATTTCACATAAAATATACTGGCGTGAAACTAACATTTCTAATTCGTGTTCGGTTAGTTTGATATTATTATCATTAATTTGGCTTTGAATTTCAGCTTGCTTTGAATAAGATTGA
>WFZY01000086.1 GCA_015489265.1 Flavobacteriaceae bacterium
GTAGAAAAAGCACCTGCTGCTCCGGCTAACGATGAATGCGCCGGTGCTATAGATTTAACCGTTTATGATTATGGTGCTTCTGCCGGAAATGAAACGCTCGGTGATACATCATTTGCCACGGATAGCAATATGCATCCCAGCTGTGATGATACCGGTACAAATTTAGACCTATGGTACACTTTTACTATTCCTGCCGGAGAAACCAGTGTTATTGTTAAAACCGGAGGAGCTAATGGTGACCAAATTGAAGCTGCACTATATGACAGTTGCGGTGGAACAGAAATAGATTGTCAAAATAATAGTTCCAGTAAAATTTTCTCAGGTTTAACATCCGGAACAACCTATACGCTTCAAGTATGGCATGATGATTTTAATGCCGGTGAATTTAATATTGCTGTAGAAAAAGTGCCTTCAGCTATTCCAGCTAATGACGATTGTGATAATGCCGAAAGTTTAACGGTTAATCCTGATGATATGTGTGGGGTTGTAACTCATGGAACTACTGTTAATGCAACAGCATCATCGCAACCGGATGATGTAACCGGAACACCTAATAATGATGTTTGGTACACCTTTGTTGCTACTAATACTACTCATATAATCAAGTTGATTAATGTCACGGCTATTATTGGAAGTTCTACCGATATGGGTATGGGTTTGTATGATGGCACTAATGGATGTGCTAATTTGAGTTTGGTTCAAGACAGTGATCCAAACACGATGATAGCAAGTGGTTTGGCAGTAGGAACAACCTATTATTTAAGAGTTTATGGTTGGTCGTCCTCAATAAACGGTCAAGAATTTGATGTTTGCGTAGGCACACCGCCACCACCGCCTGCCAATGATGACTGTGCCAATGCTATGGCTTTGACAGTAACTAATTCTTGCTCGCCTGTAACTGCAACTAACTTTAGCGCTTCAGATTCCGGAGTGTCAGATCCTGGTTGTGCCAGCTATTCAGGTGGTGATGTTTGGTTTAGTTTCCAAGTTCCAACGTCTGGAAATGCTATTGCTGAAACGTCCGCAATAACCGGTAGTGATTTACATGATACCGGTATGGCAGTTTATGAAGGAAGTTGCGGTAGTCTCAATTTAATAGAATGTGATGATGATGGTGGTGATGGACTTTTCTCTCAAGTTAGTGTGAGCGGAAGAACTCCGGGTGAAACTTTATATGTCAGAGTTTGGGAATATGGCAATAATAGTTTTGGTCCTTTTGGTATTTGTGTTTATGATTCCTCAGTTTCTGTTGCTGAAAATGACATTAAAGGTTTAAAATTTTATCCCAATCCTGTGTCAAATATTTTAAATATTCAAGCTAAACAAAATATTCAAGCTGTATATATTTATAATATTAGTGGTCAGGAAGTTATGAAAATACAACCGAATGTAACCAAACAACAAGTAGATATGAGCCACTTAACCAATGGTATGTACTTTGTCAAAGTTCAAGTCAATGGTCAAATGACTGCCTTCAAAGTTGTGAAAAAATAGTGATTCTTTTCATATTCTAAATTAAAAAAGCCCCGAATTTTCGGGGCTTTTTTATAGAATTAATGTGAATCTATTTTTCAAATGATTTAAAAATGCGGGCACTTGATCGTCCCGGAGCTTTAACATCTATATCTAAAAAATATCCAAAAGGAGTTTGCCAAACCTCATAATCGGTATTTTTTAAACGTTCTTCAACGCTATCAAATAAAGTTTTGGTTATTTCAGGAGTGGCTTTACTCATAGATAAATGAGCAAAAGAATGTAAAATGATATGGTTTGTATCATTTTTTTTAGCAGCCCATTTTAAACTTTTAACCAATTTTGTTTCATAGTATTTCGGGTCATCTTCATCTGCTTTTTCCATTTGTATAAAAGCCACTAAAACATCATTGAATATTTGACTTTCGGTAAAATCAGGAAAATCCTGTAAAGTTTTAACTTGTGGTTTGTAAGCAAATTGGTCACAATAAATCATTAATAGTTTCATTATTATATGTTTATTTGGTTAATCGTTTATTTGATGAATTGAGGAATTGAAAATTATATGCAGCTGTCATTTCGAACCTAGTGAGAAATCTTACGACACAATCTACATTTATTTTTTAACATCTCTACATCTCATTTCTTATTATTAATTATCCATTCCTGATTTTCAATTATCAATTAAAATGCTTTTTTTCTTATCTCATATCCCTTATCAAATTAGATATTCCACTCTTTATAAAATTGTTCTAAAAATTGTAACATAAACCGGTGTCTGTCTTCGGCTATTTGTTTACCGGTTGGTGTATTCATCATATCTTTTAACTTGAGCAATTTCTCGTAGAAATGATTAATAGTAGTCGTGTTACCTTTCTTATAAGTTTCCTTGTCCATTTTAAGGTTGGGCTTCAATTCAGGGTCATAAATAGGATTATTTTTGTAACCTCCGTATATGAAAGCTCTAGCAATTCCTATAGCGCCAATAGCATCAAGGCGGTCAGCATCTTGAATGATTTGCAATTCCAAACTTGTAAATTGTTGTCCTTCCAAAGAATTTTTAAAAGAGATGTTTTCTATAATTTTAACAATATGTTCAATGTCATCTTCCGAAACTTGTTGTTCGGATAAAAATTTACGGGCAATTTGCGGTCCAATCGTTTCATCGCCGTTGTGGAATTTAGCATCTGCAATATCATGAAGCAAAGCCCCTAATTTAATAATCAACATATTACCACCTTCTTTTTCGGCAATTTTTTCTGACAATTTTAAGACGCGTAGAATATGCCAATAATCATGTCCGGCTTCCGCTTTTTCAAGTTTTTGTTTGACAAATTTTTTAGTGTTTTCAATAATATTTGAATTGACATTATTCATAATTTTGTTTTTAACAAAAGTAAACAATATCCTTCAAACTATTTAATCATCAATTAACCGATTAACCAAATCATCAAAAATAACAATCGTAAATTTAAAGTAAATTTTTATAAATAGCGTCTAAAATCATTTGATAAGAAAAATAGTTTCATACCTTTGTGTGTTTCAATAAAAAGTTTAATCAAAACAAAAATAAAATATTATGGCAAAACAATTTCCTAAATTCATAGGAGACGCTAATGAAGCGGTAGCCAGAGTAGCACATAAGATCAATGAAGTCTGTGCTATCTACCCCATTACGCCGTCATCTCCCATGGGCGAACATGCTGATGCATTAAGTGCCAAAGGAGAAAAAAATATTTGGGGCGAAATACCCCGTGTGATAGAGATGCAAAGTGAAGGAGGTGCCTCAGGGGCGGTTCACGGCTCTTTACAAGGTGGTGCTTTAACGACAACTTTTACAGCTTCGCAAGGGTTGTTGTTAATGATTCCTAATATGTATAAAATAGCCGGTGAATTATTACCGACCGTATTTCATATTGCTGCACGTACCGTTGCAACACATGCATTATCTATTTTTGGTGATCATTCTGATGTAATGGCCACACGACAAACAGGATTTGCCATGTTGTTTGGCGGCTCTGTTCAAGAAGCGCAAGATATGGCATTATTGGCACAAGTAGCTTCGTTAAACACTCGTGTACCATTCTTAAATGTTTTTGATGGTTTTAGAACCTCACACGAAATTCAAAAGATAGATGCCATTCCGGATGAAATTTTGAAAGAAATGATTCCTGAGGAAAAGGTCATGGAACACAAAGTCAGAGCATTAGACCCTGATAAGCCCAAATTAAGAGGTTCTTCTCAAAATCCGGATGTTTTCTTTCAAAACAGAGAACGTGCTAATCCGTTTTATGAAAAAGTACCGGCTGTTGTTAAAGAAACATTTGACAAGTTTTATGAATTAACCGGTCGTCGTTACGAGTTATATCAATATTACGGTGCGCCCGATGCCGAAAAAATGATTATCATTATGGGTTCGGGTATGGGGGCTGCTTTGGAAACCGTAGAAGAATTAAACAAACGTGGTGAAAAAGTAGGTGTATTGGTCGTCCGTATGTACCGACCTTTCTCTATCAAAGACTTTATCGATGCTATCCCCGAAACAGTTAAAAAAATTGCTGTTTTGGACCGAACCAAAGAATCCGGAAGTATAGGCGAACCATTGTACATGGATACCGTTAATGCTTTTGTAGAGTCGGGTAGAGCCATGCCTAAAATTGTCGGTGGACGTTACGGCTTATCTTCCAAAGAGTTTAATCCGGCTATGGTAAAAGGTATTTTTGATGAGTTAGGCAAAGACCAACCTAAAAATCACTTTACAGTCGGTATTGTTGATGATGTAAGCTTTACCAGCATTGATAAAGATGAAACTTTCAAAGTCAAAAACAATAACAAGAGCTTTTTATTTTTCGGTTTAGGTTCTGACGGTACTGTAAGTGCCAATAAAAACTCTATCAAAATTATCGGTCAAACCACTGATAATTATGTTCAAGGTTATTTTGTTTACGATAGTAAAAAAGCCGGAGCGCGAACAGTTTCACATTTACGTTTCGGACCGGACCCTATTCAATCCACTTATTTGATTGATGAAGCAGATTTTATAGCCATTCATCAATTTGATTTTGTTCAAAAATACAATTTTGTAAAAAATGTTAAAAAAGGTGGTACTTTATTATTAAACTCGCCTTTTACGGCTGATGAAATTTGGGACCAATTACCTATCGAAATACAAAAAGAGATTATAGATCGTGAAGTTAACTTTTATGTGGTAGATGCATCTCGTGTCGCTTTTGAAGCCAAATTAGGTCGTAGAACCAATACGGTTTTACAAACTTGTTTCTTTGCTATTTCCGGTATTTTACCGCAAGATGAAGCCATTGAAAAAATCAAAAATGCTATCGTTAAATCTTACTCGCACAAAGGTGATGCGATAGTTCAAATGAACTTTAATGCAGTTGATAAAGCTTTAGAATATTTGCAAGAAGTAAAATATCCGAAGCAAGTTACCAGTGACCGTCATCTTGAAAGTGTCATGCACGAAGATGCGCCTGAATATGTTTTAGATGTTTTAGGTAAAATTTATGCCGGTGAAGGCGATTCATTGCCGGTTAGTGCATTTGAACCGGATGGAACCTTCCCGTTAGGTACTTCAAAATATGAAAAATCGAACATTGCCGATTTCGTCCCGACTTGGGATGATACGGAATTATGTACCCAATGTAATAAATGTGTACACATTTGTCCGCATGCTGCCATTCGTTCTAAAATAATAGATGTTGAAGCTTTGGCTGATGCACCGGAAGATTTCAGAACCACTAAAATAAAAGGTCGTTATGAGGGCGTTGATACTTATGTTTTACAAGTTGACCCTGAACATTGTACCGGTTGTACACTTTGTGTAGCTGTTTGTCCGGCTGAAAGCAAAGTAGAACCCGGATTTAAAGCTATTAATATGCATCCGCGTTTAGAAGTGCAACCTGTAGAACAAAAATTATGGGATTACTTTGTGGATCTGCCTTGGTATGACCGTAAAAAATTGAAATTGAGTACGGTTAAAAATGTCCAATTCTTAGAACCCTTATTTGAATATTCCGGTGCTTGTCCGGGTTGTGGTGAAACGCCTTATATCAAAGAAGTAACCCAATTGTACGGTGACAGTTCATTGATTGCTAACGCTACGGGTTGTTCATCAATTTATGGTGGTAACTTGCCAACCACACCATATACAACAAACGATAGAGGACAAGGACCTGCTTGGGCTAACTCTTTGTTTGAAGATAATGCCGAATATGGTTTGGGTATGCGATTGGCATTGACTGAAAAGCAAAAAACCGCTCGTACCTTGTTAAAACGCTTTGAAGATGTCGTTGGTAGTGATTTGGTTGAAGCTATTTTGAATAATCCTGAAGCTGATGAAACTCAAAAAGAACAACAACTGGATTATATCAAACAAGTACGTGAAGCTATTAAAGATATCAATACTGATGATGCCAGACGTTTGATGGTTTTAGCTGACGATTTGCGTAAAAAATACATTTGGATATTTGGTGGTGACGGTTGGGCTTATGATATTGGTTATGGTGGTTTAGACCATGCCATTGCCAGTGGAGAGAATATCAATATTCTGGTTTTAGATACCGAAGTTTATTCTAATACCGGTGGTCAAGCTTCCAAAGCAACACCTTTGGCTGCCAGTGCCAAATTCCAAGTAGCCGGTAAAGCTATTCCTAAAAAAGATATTGCTTTACAAGCAGTAGCTTACGGCAATGTTTATGTGGCTCAAGTGGCGTCAGGTGCTAAAGATCAGCAAACATTGAAAGCCATCAAAGAAGCGGCGGAATATGACGGTCCTTCTATTATTATCGCTTATTCTCATTGTATTGAGCACGGTTATGATATGGGTGATGGTGCCAATCACCAAGATTTGGCTGTCAAATCAGGTTATTGGCCTTTATTTAGATATGATCCACGTAAACCGGCAGGAAAACGCTTCCAATTAGACAGTAAAGCACCTTCAATTCCTGTTACGGAATTGATTGAAAAAGAAGCACGTTTTGCAAGGGTTAAAAAAGCCAATCCCGAACGTGCTAAAATGTTGGAAGGTATGTTGCAAGATGAAATCAACAGCCGTTGGGAACGATTGGAATTATTGTCTAAACTGTAATTGATAATAAAATGATTGAAAAAGCCCGTCCGGACATTCGTCCGGACGGGCTTTTTTTATTATATTTGCAGCACCATTATAGCCCGAATGGCGGAATTGGTAGACGCGCATGATTCAGGGTCATGTGTCCGCAAGGACGTGCAGGTTCGATTCCTGTTTCGGGCACAATTATAA
>WFZY01000087.1 GCA_015489265.1 Flavobacteriaceae bacterium
ACTCAATATGATGTCTAACTTATTCAAAGAATTCAACAAAGTCAGTTCCAAAGAATGGAAACAAAAAATTCAAGTCGATTTAAAAGGGGCGGATTATCAAACTTTGATTACCCGGACACCGGAACATATTGACATCAAACCTTTTTACCATTATGATGATTTTATAGCATCGACACAACTTGCCCCTACGCAATTTAAAATATGTCAAGAATTGCAACTGAAAAATCCGGAAATTGGAAATAAAATTGCTCGTAAAGCCCTTGATAAAGGCGCGGATTTTTTCACCTTTTATTTTAACCAAACATTTGATATTCAATCGCTTATAAATAATTTAGACACATCGAAATTGATTTTCAAAGCCGATATGCTCGACACGGATTTTATCAAAAAACTTTATGAGCAAACCCAAGGCAAAAGTCAAATTTTGGTGGATCCTATCGGACATTTAGTGCGCTTTGGCAATTGGTATGAAAATGAAACCAAAGATTTTGACAATCTGAAAATTTTACAAAAATTTTTCCCCGATACGTATCGTTTTTTAGACATCAGCAGTTTTCATTACAAAAATGCCGGCGCCAACATTACGCAAGAATTGGCATACACCCTATCGCATGCGGTTGAATATGTTGAGAAACTTGGCGAACAAACTTTGCTGCAAATCCGGTTTTCTATGGCAACCGGCTCTCATTATTTCTTTGAAATTGCCAAACTCAAAGCCCTGAGATTGCTTTGGCAATTAATTGGAAATGAATACAATACCAATGTTACAGCACATATTTATACCCGACCGACCATTCGCAATAAAAGCATTTTTGACCCTTATGTCAATATGTTGCGAACCGGTATGGAAATGATGAGCGCTGTCTTGGGCGGCAGTGATTTTGTTGCCAATATGCCCTTTGATGCCGTTTACAAAAAAAGTAATGAATTCAGCGAACGTATTGCGCGTAACCAATTGATTATCTTACAAAAAGAAGCCGGCTTTAATGCAGCGCTCGATAGTACAAACGGCAATTATTTTATAGAAGAAAACACTTATAAATTAGCTGATAAAGCGCTTGAAATATTCAAGTTAATTGAAAAATCAGGTGGATTTTTGTCGCAACTTTACAAGGGCAAAATCCAACAAAAAATAGCCGAAAGCGCAGAAAAAGAACAAACCATGTTTGATGAAGGCAAATTGGTTTTGGTCGGGACTAATAAATATCCCAATCCGAAAGAGCCCAAACCCGAAATTGATGTTTATCCCTTTATGAAAAAACGCAGCGGTCAAACCTTAATCCAACCCGTGATTCCCAAACGACTTGCTGAAAAAACGGAACAAAAACGCCTTGAAGAATTAGGTATTAGGTTCTAAAAAAGAATTATGAAATACGCCATTGTAGATTTAGAAACCACCGGCGGTAAGCCCGAAGATGAAGCCATAACCGAAATAGCCATTTATCTGTATGATGGTAATGAAATTATCGACCGGTTTATCAGTTTGGTCAATCCCGAACGCCCGATTCATTGGTATGTGCAAAAATTGACCGGTATCAACAACAAAATGCTGCGACGTGCCCCAAAATTTTACGAGATTGCCAAACGCGTGATAGAAATTACCCAAGATGCCGTTATTGTGGCGCACAACGCATCATTTGATTATCGTGTCCTGAAAAAAGAATTTGATCGCTTGGGCTATAAATTTGAACGTCCTAATTTATGTACCGTCAAATTGAGCAAAGAAGTTTTTCCACGACAAGAATCGTATAGCTTAGGTAAATTATGTAAAGCACTACACATACCCATCACTGACCGGCATAGAGCATCCGGCGATGCTTTGGCAACAGTTGAGTTGTTCAAAATGATACTGAACAAGCAACGTAACCTGCTTGACCGTATCAATACACCCGGCATCAAACCGGTTCAAAAAATCAAAAAAGATATCATTCAAACCATTGATAATCTGCCGGCTAAAAAGGGAATCATTTATTTTTATAACAAATACGACCGGCTGATTGGCGTCAATGCAGCCCGCAATATCCAAAAAAAAGTCAATCAAATATATATTAAAGACAATCCGAAAGCTTTGGATATGCAGCAACAAATCAATCGTATTGAATATGAATTATTGCAAGGCAACTTGATTAGCCGTGTGATTACTTGGCATTATCGTTTTAAAGAAAATCCGGTTTTTTCACCCTGTACCAAAGCCAAATTAAACGCTACACACAAATTTTCAAATGCCCATATGATTTTGGTCGATAAAGGGCATTTTACCGGCGAAAAATCTATTATTTATATTGAAAATCAACAAGTTAAAGGTTACGGCTTTTTTAATTTGGAATGGCAAAATCAAGATTTGGAAGTACTAAAAAAACGCCTGACACCGGTAACAGATCATCCATCGTTGCGCAAAATTATTCAAGATTATCTTGACAAGCATAAATTGGAAAAAATTATTAGATTTGAATAAACGTAGAGATGCACGGGGCGTGCGTCTTAAATTGAAAATAATTGAAATGGAAAAAAGTGGAAAATGCGCAGTATGGAAAGACCTGAAAGGTTTTGATAACCTGTTAGGTCTGAGTGCAGAGAATTTATTAGTAGAATTAAGAAATATATTAGTGTAAAGTAGAAAGTAGGAAAGTGCGTTTTAATTGAGATTTTTTATCAATTCCTAAAAACACCGGTTACTTCGGTACAATCCCCCCGACAGAAGTCGGGGAACAGTGTACCAAAGTAGGACGCTGAGTGTTCCAAACAAAGTTTGGAATGTACCGAAGCGCCGACATCAAATAACCAAATAACCAGATAACAAGATAATCAAATCATCAGATAATCAAATAACCGATTAACTCCCGACCATAGTCGGGACACAGCAAATAACCAATAAACATGAACATAACCAAACTATTCAACATCAAATATCCGATTATACAAGGTGGCATGATTTGGGTCAGTGGCTGGCGATTGGCAACCGCTGTCAGCAATGCCGGCGGACTCGGACTGATTGGCGCCGGTAGTATGTATCCGGATGTTTTGCGTGAACATATTCAAAAAGCCAAACAACATACCGATAAACCTTTTGGTGTCAATGTGCCCCTACTTTATGCCGATATTGAAGAAATTATCCAAATTATCATAGACGAAGGCGTTAAAATCGTCTTTACATCCGCCGGAAATCCTAAAAAATGGACAGCACATTTAAAAGCGCATGGCATAAAAGTTGTTCATGTTGTAAGTAGCGTAAAATTTGCCCAAAAAGCCGAAGCTGCCGGTGTCGATGCCGTTGTAGCCGAAGGTTTTGAAGCCGGTGGACACAACGGACGCGAAGAAACAACCACGCTCACCTTAATTCCGGCTGTCCGACAAGCCGTAAAGATTCCAGTGATTGCCGCAGGTGGCATCGCCACAGGCAGACAAATGTTAGCCGCCATGATCATCGGTGCCGACGGTGTACAAATCGGTAGCCGGTTTGTGGCTTCGGAAGAATCATCGGCACATCAAAATTTTAAAGAAGCCGTTGTCAAAACCGGTGACGGTGATACTATTTTAACTTTAAAAGAATTGGCACCGGTGCGACTCATCAAAAATGAATTTTACCGCCGGTTAGCCGAACTTTACAAAACTTGCCCGACTGAAGAACAACTCAAACAACTCTTGGGACGTGCGCGTGCCAAAAAAGGCATGTTTG
>WFZY01000088.1 GCA_015489265.1 Flavobacteriaceae bacterium
ATTTAATACATTAACATTTACATATTGCTTCAAACCATATTTCTGCTTTTAATTTGATGGATTAAGGATATTGGTCATTGAATGTCACGATGATCCCAACATGTGTCGGGATGATGTAGCGAAATGACCGGTTTTATTGATGAATTGAGGATTTTGATGACTTCATAGATTATTTTATCGTAAATTTGCGACAAATTATAACAAACATTGATTTTCAAAAATATGAAAATCATTTCAAACAGCACAAAGTTTTAAATAAAACTATTGTTTATGCAAACTATACGAAAACCACATTGGCTAAAAGTCAAATTGCCCTCAGGCGACAACTATAAAGAGCTGAGACAAATTGTTGAAACCCATAATTTGCATACCATTTGCAGTAGCGGACGTTGCCCGAATATGGGCGAGTGCTGGGGTGAGCGTACGGCTACCTTTATGATTTTGGGTAATATTTGCACCCGTTCCTGTGGTTTTTGCAATGTGGCTACCGGCAAACCGCTTCCGGCTGATTTGGCAGAACCGGAAAAAGTAGCTAAGTCAATTCAACTTATGGGGGTTAAACATGCTGTTATCACATCTGTTGACCGTGACGATTTGCCCGATGGCGGTGCCGGATTATGGGCTGCTACCATAAGAAAAATACGCGACTATAATCCCGATATCACCATGGAAACTTTAATTCCGGATTTTCAAGGTAAAGAACATCTTTTGGATATCATCATCAAAGAAGCCCCCGAAGTCGTTTCTCACAATCTAGAAACCGTCAGACGGCTTACCAAACAAGTGCGAAAACAAGCTAAATACGATCGTAGTTTAGCAGTACTAAAATATTTGAAAGACCAAGGTATCAATCGTACCAAATCGGGCATTATGCTGGGACTTGGCGAAACCGAAGATGAGGTAATTGAAACCATGAAAGATCTGCGTCAAGCCGGTGTTGATGTTATGACCATAGGGCAATACTTGCAACCTTCTCCTAAACATCTGCCGGTAGCACGCTATCCGCATCCCGATGAATTTAAAAAATATGAAAAAATAGGGTTGGAAATGGGCTTCCGTTTTGTTGAAAGCGGTCCGTTGGTGCGTTCATCCTATCATGCTCATAAGCATATACGTTAGTTGATAAAATGAGGAATATAATAGTTCGAAGTAAAAAGTGGAAAGTGGTAAAGTGTCAAGTGCGTAGAGACGTTTTGTCAAAACGTTTGAAAAATTTGAAATGAATGGTGAGATTTCTCACTACGTTCGAAATGACAATCAAATAATCAAATAACCATATCACCGATTAACCAAACGATCAAATAACCGAAAGAGTGGAAAGCGATAAAGTGCGGATTAGATGAGAGTAAGTTGAGGAATGATGAATTGATGAAATGAGAAACTGATGAATTAATGAGATGAGAAAATGACCGGATTCTTTCGAGGGGATAAAACAAATAATGTATTAATTGATTTGAATTTCTAAACAAATTTCAAAAATCTAAATTTAATTTGCAACTTCCAATGCTTTTTGTAATTTTGATACGTTCTCATCATTTTATACATTAAATATATATAATGCAAAATAAAGAATTGCAACTGGCTTGGGATTTTGTCAACCAAACCAAACGTCATATTTTCTTAACCGGTAAAGCGGGTACCGGCAAAACCACTTTTTTGCACCGGCTCAAAGCCGAGAGCAACAAACGCTTGGCGGTTGTTGCCCCAACAGGTGTGGCGGCTATTAATGCGAAAGGCGTAACTATTCACTCTTTTTTTCAAGTACCTTTCGGTCCGGTTATTCCGGGCGAAACCCAACAACAAATCAAACGGGACTTTAAACACAAATTCAGCAAAAAAAAGATTGATATTATCAAATCACTTGACTTATTGATTATTGACGAAATCAGTATGGTGCGTGCCGACCTACTCGATGCCATTGATTTTACCTTGCGCAAATATAAAGACCGGCGTAAAGTATTCGGCGGCACTCAAGTTTTGATGATAGGCGATTTGCAACAATTGGCGCCTGTGGTCAAGCCCAACGAGTGGGAATTACTTAAAAAATACTATGAAACCCCGTATTTCTTTAACAGTCATGCATTTCAGGAAGCCAATGCCGTCAATATAGAACTCAAAAATATATACCGGCAAGAAGATGAAACTTTTATTAAAATACTCAACGAAATAAGAAATAACCGGTTGTCAGATGAAAGTGCCCAATTGCTTAACAGCCGCTATATTCCGGATTTTGTGCCGCCCGACAATGAAGATTATATTCTGCTGACAACCCATAATTATAAAGCTGAAAAAATCAATCGGGAAAAACTGGATAGCTTACCGGGTAAAACTTTTTATGCGCATGCATACATAGAAGGACGATTCCCTGAAAATGCTTATCCCAATGCCGAAAAACTTGCCTTAAAAAAAGGCGCACAAGTCATGTTTGTTAAAAATGACAGCAGTTTTGAAAAACGCTACTACAACGGTAAAATAGGTAAAATTACCTTTATTGATGACCAAAACATATTTGTCAAATGTCCGGGGGACGATACAGAAATAGACGTCAAGCGTGAAACTTGGGAAAACATTACCTATACCATTAATCCGGACACCAAACAAATAGAAGAAAAAAGTCAAGGAAGCTTTTCGCAAATTCCGCTTAAATTGTCTTGGGCAATTACCATACATAAAAGTCAAGGGCTGACCTTTGACAAAGCCATTATTGATGCCGAATTATCTTTTGCGCACGGACAAACTTATGTGGCATTGAGCCGGTGCAAAACCCTTGACGGTTTGGTGTTGAAATCACCAATACAAAGCAGCAGTATTATCAATGACCGGCGTGTCACCGGTTTTACCGACAATATTGCCGAACAGCAACCGGACAAAACCGACTTGCAACAAGCCAAAAAACAATTTTTTATAGACCTGATTGCCGAATTGTTTGATTATATACCCTTACTCTACCCAACTAACCGGTTGCTTGATATATATCAAAAAAATATGAGAAGTATTCAAGGAAACGTCCCTACACCCTTGCAAAATATCAAAGAAAGTATCAGTCCTTTAATCGATATACAAAAAAAGTTTCTGAACCAAATCAAAAAATTAACCGGTGACATAGATGCACCGCAAACCGATACTCATATTCAAGAACGCCTATCCAAAGCCAGAGATTATTTTTTGCAACAAACCCAAGCTATAAAAGACAATTTTAAAACACTCAAATTTGATATTGAAAATAAACAAGTCAAAAAAGATTTTGAAAAGTTTTACAATGATTTAAGCCAACAATTACATCAAAAACTATTTATTCTAACCGAACTCGACCCTGATTTCAGCATTGAAAATTATTTAGACATCAGAGCCAAAGCCATCTTAAACAAACCGAAGAAAGAAGATAAAATCATCATCATGTCCGATATTGGTGAACATATCGATTTGTTTGAAGCGTTAAAAAACCTGCGCAGCGAATTGGCTTATGCCGAAGATGTACCACATTTTCAAATTTTTACGCAAGAAACACTGTATGCTTTATGCAAAGAACTACCAGTTACTCAAAAACAACTCAAAAAAATACCCGGCATCGGTAAAATCCGGCTCAAAAAATACGGTGAACAAATTATAGAAATTATTAAATCCTACTGTATTGCTAACGATATTCCGCTAAAAGAAGATATACCCGACCAAACCAAACCGAAATCTAACACCAAAGAAATTTCTCTAAATCTTTTTAAAACAGGTAAGACCATTGATGAAATTGCCGGCATTAGAAACTTAACCCCTAACACTATTTTAGGGCATTTGGCATACTTTTTGCCAACTAAAGAAGTGGGCATAACAGATTTGATTTCCCAAGAGCGTTTTAATGAAATTAAGCAAATCATTGAGAATAATAGTTTTGAATCGCTATCGGAACTCAAAAAAATAGCCGGCGATGGGTTTGATTGGGGTGAATTGCGACTGGTTATGACTTATTTATCATAAAAATAATTCAATAAATCGATGAAAATTTTTAATTATTAATTATAAATATAGTGATTTTTATATAAAATCAATATTTTGAATTCAAAATTATTTTTTGTAAAAAAAATTATCGTACATTTGTTATTACATTTTAATTTAACATGATGGCAAAGTTGATATATGAAGTATTGCTACCAAAAAACAAAGCACAACTAGAAGGTGTTTTTATTCAGTTATTTAAGCAGCGACAAAAGCATCTAATCATCAAAATACTAAATGACTATATACCTGAGGATGATTTAAAAGAAATACTTGAAAAATACCAAAAAAATATCGAAAAATATAAAAAAAATAAGTCCATTGTGATTTTATCAGAAACCTTCAAGCATATTCCGGACTTTATCTCGGTAGCCCCTACAGAAACAGAAGCCATAGATATTATTGAATTTGAAGAAATTGAACGGGATTTATTGTTAAATGGCTAAATTTATTTTTTTATGCATTAATTTTTTTACTAAAAAATATTCAAACAACATTTTAACATACATGAAAAAAACAGCTAAACGAAACAAGAATTTGTAAAATGTAAATTTATGAAAACAAAACCAGCAAACAAACATGAATTAGCACGTCAACGTTGGCTTGATTTATTACAAGAAGCCATCGATGAAGGTGTCAAACTGCAAGTTAACCACCGTTTTAAATACAAAGGTAAAAACTTGGGCACTTTCTTAGTTGAAGCCAAAAGACGAGGTAAACCGGAATTACAAGCCAAAATCAAAGAAATGGGCTTGGATTTTAGAGACCACAGTAACAAACCTGAAGATTATCTGCAACGCTTTATCAAAGAATTGTGGAATAACCCGAATCCGAACAAAGGAAACTATATCACAAGGTTTAATACCTGCATCTTACCTAAAAAAGACATCTTAAAAAAACAAACCAAACAAGAACTTGAAATTGTTTGGAAACACAAATTCGGTGAAGAGCGCCCTTGGCGCAAACGCGATGATGTCTTAACCAGAGTTTATAAGTGGAAACAATTCCGCTACAACCGCAAAGCCAATCCCGAAAAAAAATGGTTTCAACCCAAATCAAAAATGGGTGACTTGTATTTTTGGGTATATGCCCGAAAACGCAAACCTTGGTTAATGAAAGCCATTCTTGACCAATTTGACAATTACGAATTGGAAGAGTTGATGAAAGAAGGATTCGTTCAAGAATCATGGCTTAAAAATAAAATCAAATAAGTATTAATTTTATGAATATTTATTAAATCCAACCCTAATACGGTTGGATTTTTTTATTTTATAAAACAATTTTATCAAAAACAACCATAATTCAGCTTCAAATCCGGAAAAAATCCTTAACTTTAACATCAAATTAAAATCAATTTTTTAACCAAAACTTATGCTATGAACAGAGTAAAACTATTATTCTTGACTTTGAGCTTGGTTTTATCGCAGTTTGTATCTGCACAAGAACTAAGTGTATCAGGTAAAGTCACGGATGCCTCCGGTGAACCCATACCGGGCGTCAATGTCGTGATTAAAGGAAAAGACCAAGGAACCGCAACCGATTTTGACGGAAACTACAGTATCCGGGTTTATCCCGGAAATGTATTGGTGTTTTCAGCCATTGGCTACCAAACTGTAGAAAAACCGGTCAATAAAAGCGGCGTACTGAATGTTACCCTAAAAGAAGGTGCCTCTCAACTTGAGAAAGTAGTGGTAACGGCTATGGGAATTAAGAAAAAAGAAAAAGCCCTGGGGTATGCTTCACAAGAAGTTAAAATGAACGACTTAAAACAAATCAACACCAATGCCTTAGCTAACTTGCAAGGACAAGTATCCGGTGTGCAAATAAGTCAATCATCAGGTGCTGTAGGTGGAGGCGTCGATATATTAATTCGGGGGGTGAAATCTCTCGATAAGAGTGTTAGTAATCAACCGTTGATTATTGTTGATGGTATTCGTATCAGTAATGATATTGTAGCCGGAAATGTTTTACCTTCTGCCGGTAGTAACGCCCCAAGTAGTAGTGAACAATTTTCTTTCTCAAACCGCGCTCTTGACATTAATCCGGATGATATTCAAAGTATAAATGTACTAAAAGGTGCAGCAGCAGCAGCATTGTATGGTATTGATGCCGCAAACGGTGCAATTGTTATTACTACCAAAAAAGGAATTAAAGGTAAACCACAATTTACTTTTACTACAAAAATAACGGCTAGTGAAGTTAATAAATATGTTGAATTACAAAATAAATGGCGCGAAGGACGTCATAAAATATCAAAAATTACACAAGATCCAAATAACCCCAATATTAATCCGACCCAAGTTAATGGTTATGGAGAACACAAAGGTTATTGGCTAATCAATGGTGCAACATATAGTTTTCATACTTGGGGACCGGAATATGGTGATGACCCGACAATGACTTTTCATGATATCTATCGAGATTTCTTCCAAACCGGCAGTAGCAACAGTCTTAACTTTAGTGTTAGAGGGGGTGCTGATAAATATAATTACTATATTTCATTGGCTGATAATATGAACTCAGGTATTGTTCCTAATACTGATTTTAATAAAATTAATGCTCATATTAGAGCCGATTATCAATTAACGAATAAATTTAATCTGGAAGTAACATCTACTTATGCTAAATCCAGTGGAAAATTACCTAACAATGGTGATAAATCTATTATGAGTTCCATGTCATACTGGTCACCTTCAGTTGATGTCAATGACTGGAAACTTCCCGATGGAACACAAAAAAATTACACGCCTTATTGGATTGACAATCCACGATATTTTGCTGAAAAAAGTAATTTACAAACAGATGTTGACCGCATTATAACCAGTGCTAATGCCAAATGGGATATAAGTGAAAACTTTTACCTCAATTATAAAATATCCAATGACCATTATATTGATGCACGCAATCGTTTCGTTCCGGCTGATCTAGATGTCGGCACACAAGTTAAAGGTTTTATTGTCAATCAAAACATTAAGTTTAATGCCTTAAACTCCTTACTATTAGCCAACTACGACTATAATATCAATGATGACATGAAATTAACCTTTATTGCAGGTAATGAGATCACTAAACAATACAGAACCATTGATACACAAAGAGCCGAAACGCTAATTCTGCCTTATTTAAATAACGTATCAAACGGTGAAAATTTTTTCACATTCAGTAAAGGTATTGGAAAAAATAGACTAGGAGTTTTTGGTGAAATGGATTTTTCTTATAAAGATAAACTATTTGTTACGGTAACCGGTAGAAATGACTGGAGTTCTACTTTACCGGCTAAAAACAGATCTTTCTTCTACCCTTCCGTTAATGTGTCTTATTTATTAACAGATTTAATTGATAAAGAGAACAAAATCCTATCTTTTGCCAAGCTACGTTTTTCTTGGGCAAATGTCGGTAAAGATGCACCGGAAGGTATTTTAGGTACCAAATGGGGATTAAGTAACTATCCTGCAAATGGTGGTTCTAGTGGCGGAATATATCCATATATAACTGAAGGTGATATAAATTTAAAACCTGAAAATCAAAGAACAACCGAATTTGGTTTCGATTTTAGATTTTTAGATAATAGAATCCGTATAGATTATACCTATTATGACAATTTAAATTCCGATTTGATTGCCCCTATTCCGGTGTCACATACATCCGGTAAAAAAAGCATCTGGAAAAATGTCGGCGATTTACAAAATACAGGACATGAAATCCTGTTAAGTGGTCGTTGGATTGACAAACCTAATTTTAATTGGACAACTACTATAAATTGGTCGACAAATAAAGGAAAGGTTACAAACTTACCTGATCAAATAGAATCGTTTGAATATGCCAATAGTGGCTATGCAGGCATTGTATCTATGGTTAAAGAAGGGGATGAACCGGGAACGCTCTACGGCTATACTTGGAAGTATAATGAAAATGGTGACAGAATTATTGACAGTAATGGCTTACCTACAATTGACACCAGTGAAAAAGTGATTGTGGGACATGCTTTTCCTGATTGGGTTGGCTCAGTTACTAATAGTTTTAGATACAAAAATTTCGATTTAAGTTTTAATATAGAATATAAAAAAGGAGGAGATGCTTATGATGCCGGACAACGAAATTCTATCAGAGACGGTACTATCAAAATAACAGAACAACGCTATGAAAACGTCGTTTTAGACGGTGTACAAGATGATGGAAACGGTGGCTGGAAACCTAATGAAACACCGGTATATATTGACGAAAATTATTATAGAAGTTCCAGTCACTACAATCGTGCTGCTGAAATCTTAATTCAAGATGCTTCTTGGGTTAAACTAAGAAATGTATCATTGACTTATACTTTACCAAAAAAATGGATAAAAAATTCTTTCTTAAACAAAGTACAAATCAATGCCGGTGGTGGTAATTTCTTGTTATGGACACCATTTAGAGGTTTTGACCCGGAAGGAAGTCAATATTCAGCGGGTTCCAATACTTACGGTTTTACCGGTTTGAATATTCCATTAACCCAAACTTACAGCTTTGGCGTTAAGTTTAATTTTTAATCATTAAAAAATCAAAAAAATGAAAAATATAAAATTTTTAATCCTTGCTTTAATACTGGCTGTGTCAACATCCGGTTGTAAAGATTTTTTCGATGTAAATGATCCTACCAATGTAGTTTCGGACAAAGATCTATCCTTGGAACTCATGTTACCAAGTGCCGAGTATTATACAGCAACCTTACAGTTTGATAAAGCTTATTCGATAGGGCAATTACAACAACACATCGCCTCATATTTTGATCATGGTATCGATCAACATTATGAATCTTCTATTGGTTCTGCCTGGTCATTATATTATACCAAAGCCCTTTTCGAATTGAAAAAAATGAGTGATTTGGCTGATCAAAAAGACGCCAAACATTACAAAGGTGTTATCAATATTTTAAAAGCTCTAACATTGGGAATGACTACAGATATATATGGAGATATGCCCTATTATCAGGCCTCTATAGGGTCAGAAAACTTACAACCTGATGTTGATAGTCAACAAGAATTATACAACGAGATACAATCTTTGTTGGATACGGCTATCAACCAACTTAATGCTACGGATAATTCCGGTTTGGATGCAATTAAAGGTGATGGCATCTATAATGGTGACCTCGATAAATGGAAACGTTTGGCATATACTTTAAAAGCGCGTTATGCTATGCATCTAACCAAAAGAAACGGAGCAGTTGCTGCAGCTACGGAAGCTTTGGGCTATTTACAACATGGTTTTACTTCTAATGCTGATGATTTTCAACTATTATACAATGAAAAACAAAAAAATCCTTGGCATACTTCTGTTGTTTTAGCTTCAAATACCGGTAATATTTCTGTATTGTTTTCTGAACAATTGGTCAACTACATGAACAGCAGTATTTACCCGACTGCTACTTATGACCCGCGTATTTATGACTATATTGATAATGGTGGCGCTGCAACATTTGATGGTGCTCAAAATGGTAATGAAGGCAAAACTGCAACCGGCTCTGACGCCAATACGGAATTTAATCCTAATAGTTATTATTTCAAACAAGACTCACCCATAGTTTTGGTAAGCTATGCCGAAGCACTTTTCCTTAAAGCAGAAGCTGAATTTTTAGCAGCAGGAGGTACTACAACCTCGACCGGTGCACCACAAGCTACTTACGATGCTTACAAAGCGGGGATTGAGGCTAATATGAATAAAATAGGTATTGATTCCGCATTACGCGATGCTTATCTGACAGACCCTGCTATAGATATGGGCATGGCAAACTTAAAATTGAAAGACATCATGGTGCAAAAATATATCGCTTTACTTTTAAATCCGGAAGTATTTACCGATATGAGACGCTATGATTTTTCAACCGATGTTTATCCCGGATTGGAATTGCCGGCAAATCAAAATCCGGACTTAAACGGACACTGGTGGAGAACTGCCATTTATCCGGTTTCAGAATTGAGCAAAAACCCCAAACTTAATGCTTTTGTGCATACAGTTGACCAACCGGTATGGTGGGACCAATAAATCTCAAATCAAATAACTCACAAAATAAAAACACCTCGAATATTCGGGGTGTTTTTTTAATAAACTTATTTTCTGAAGTTTCAAAAGATCAATCATTTAACACCACATCTATTTTATACCGCTTTATTTTGTCATTATTTTTCAATAACATTTCGCCTAAAAAACCGGCTAAAAAAAACTGGCTTCCCAAAATCATAGCGGCTAAGGCAATGTAAAACCAAGGGCGGTCAGTTACCAAATGAGTGGGGATGTGGTAGTATAATTTGTATGCCTTAACACCTAAAATAAAAACTGTTGCCAAACCGCCAATCAAAAACATCAAAATACCCAAAGCACCGAACAAATGCATCGGACGCTTGGCAAAACGCATCAAAAACCATAGCGTAATCAGGTCTAAAACACCCTTGATAAAACGGTCGGAACCGAATTTGGTTTCGCCGTATTTGCGGGCTTGGTGTTGCACCACTTTTTCACCTATGCGCGTATAACCCTCATTTTTGGCCAAAAACGGAATATACCGGTGCATCTCACCATAGACATTGACATCTTTAACCACTTGATTTTTATAAGCTTTTAAACCACAATTAAAGTCGTGCAGATACAATCCGGAAACTTTACGGGCGGCCCAATTAAACAATTTGCTGGGTAGGTTTTTTTTGAGTGTGGAGTCGTAACGCTTTTTTTTCCAGCCCGATACCAAATCGTAGTTATCTTTGGTAATCATTTCGTACAAAGCCGGTATTTCTTCGGGACTATCTTGCAAATCGGCATCCATCGTGATGACCACATCGCCTTGTGCCATTTTAAAACCGGCATTCAAAGCTTGTGATTTGCCGTAATTGCGTCTAAACTTAATGCCTTTGACATTCGGGTCCTTTTGCGCCAATTCTGAAATAATTTGCCAAGAATCATCCGTGCTGCCATCGTCTAAAAAAATAATTTCATATGTATAACCCTCACGCTGCATCACTTCCGTTATCCAACGGTAAAGCTCCGGCAATGATTCTGCTTCATTTAATAAGGGGATGACTAAAGATATTTGCATGTTGTTTTTTGATTAATTGCCTGTCCACCATCCGGCATTTGCCGGGGTTGGTTTCAGGGGTTATTTACTTAGCTCTACTTTCGTCGGCAATTATTTGGTTCATTGAATAAAAAGTGGAAAGTGCGTAGAAACACTCAACAGAATATCTCTACGCACTTTATCGATTTCCATTTAATACTTTATACTAATAGTCTTCACTCGGTGTTTTAAAAAACAAGCCACCAAGCAAACCGCCAATCACGCCATATAACAAGCCACCAAATACTTGACTGACAAATTGCATGGGAACAAAAAACTTCTTGGTCATTGCCATTTGTTTTTCAATCATATCTTCATTAAACATATCATTTTCTTTCAACATATTTTTTGATATTTCCAAAACTTGGTCAACTGCACCGGGATTGATATAAGCGAAATAAATATAGGCATAAATACCTACGATTAAGCCACCTAATAAGCCAATTAACACGCCTAATTTAACGGCTTTACCCAAACTAACAGGATAGCCCTGATTACGGTAATACCATACTGCCAAAATAGGAATACCTATAAATAAAAATAAAGCCACAAAACCTAAAATTGCCATTGAAGGGTCTTTCGGATCGGCAGTCGGTGGTTTGATAAACATAAATAAAATGCCTAAAATAGCATAAAGCCCGGCGAACATCCAAACGATGCTGTTAAATGATTTTTGATTTTCCATAGTTTTATTTTTTGATTGGTTATTTGCTTGTTTCGATTCTCATTGGGGGTTATTTGATGACGGGCACTTCGGTACACCACTCCTTCGTCGTGGCACTCAGTGACCTACTTCGGTACACCACTCCTTCGTCGTGGCACTCAGTGACCTACTTCGGTATGTTCCTCACACACACTTGGGACACTCAGTCACCTTTGTTTCTACTATGAAGGTCGCTGCGTGATTCCCCCGACAGAAGTCGGGGGAATTGTATCGAAGCGTACCTTCTACTTTCAACTTTCTACTTTTCACTAACAGCATCCAACTCCTGATAAACCGAATTGTTAGATACAAATTCCGGTATCATTTCCTTCAATGTTTTTACTATCTCAAAGTTAGTCATTTTTTTGTAATTATTCAAATTTTGAAAATATGAAAATATTTCTTGACAATCTACTTCATTTATTTGGGCAATTTTTACTTTATCATGATGGGTCGGTAAATCACCTTCATTTTGTCCCAAGACTTCTTCATATAATTTTTCTCCCGGACGCAATCCGGTTATTTTAATGTCTATTTCTTCCGGATACTTATAACCGGACAGTTGAATCATTTTAACAGCCAAATCAAAGATCCGTACCGGTTTACCCATATCAAATACAAAAATTTCACCACCTTTGCCCATGGTGCCGGCTTCCAATACCAAGTGACAAGCTTCGGGTATGGTCATAAAATACCG
>WFZY01000089.1 GCA_015489265.1 Flavobacteriaceae bacterium
ACCGGAGACAACCGGTGTATTTCATCGATAAATAAAACATCACGCTCTTCAAGGTTTGTTAATAAACCTGCCAAATCACCGGGCTTATCCAAAACAGGTCCGGATGTAATTTTGAGATTGACATCTAATTCATTAGCCAAGATATGCGCCAAAGTAGTTTTCCCTAATCCGGGAGGTCCATGAAACAAAGTATGGTCCAAAGCTTCACCACGTTGATTTGCCGCTTGCACAAAAATTTTCAGATTTTCAATCACTTGTTCTTGTCCCGTAAAATCGTCAAATTTTAAAGGACGTAATTTTTTTTCAATTTCAATATCGGCTTGTGGCAATCGATTCTTATCCGGATCCAAATTTTGATTAAGCATAAATTCTTATTATTGGTTTTCAAAATTACTAAATTAATCCCAATTTTTTTAAGCTCTAATTTTTTTTGTATCTTGCGTAAATATTTAAAATGATATGGGTGCATATATTTTAATAGCATTAATAGCTTTGGTTGGTATGTTAGTCCAAAGCAAACTAAAAAGCAAATTTAATTACTATAGTAAAATCCGTTTAAAAAAGGGATACACAGGTGCCGAAGTCGCACAAATGATGTTAGAAGACAACGGTATCAACGATGTCAAAGTCGTTTCAACACCGGGATTTTTAACCGACCATTATCATCCGGTTAAAAAAACGGTTAATCTCAGCGAACCGGTTTATAGTTCCAACAGTGTAGCTGCGGTAGCTGTAGCAGCTCATGAATGTGGCCATGCCGTGCAACATGCACGCGGCTATAAATGGTTAAAACTACGGTCTAATTTGGTGCCAGTGGTACAATTTTCATCTTCCATTGTACAATGGATATTGATTGCCGGCATCTTTTTAGTCAAAAGTTTTCCACAATTACTTTTAGTTGGCATTGTGTTATTTGCAGCAACAGTTGTATTCAGTTTTGTCACTTTGCCTGTAGAATATGATGCCAGCAACAGAGCCAAAAAATGGCTGATTGATAAAGGCATTGTTGACCAAGAAGAAAGTCGTGGAGTTGCCGATGCGCTCAAATGGGCGGCTCGCACTTATGTGGTTGCCGCATTAAGTTCGCTGGCAACATTATTATACTATTTACAGATTTATAACAACAGACGCTGATTTAATAAACCTCAATTACTTTTTAATTGGGGTTTATTTTTAATACCTAAATATTAAAAAAAACGCTCTTGGTACTTTTACATAAAACCAGATATTATTGTATTACGCATTCCTCAAATTTTTTAGCAGAAAGATGGTGTGAAATTGTAAGTCAAATTTATAATACTAAATATTCTATGAAGTACCACTTCGGTACAATCCCGATTAGCATCGGGACCACTCAACGACCTGTGTACCTCAATTTTTCATTTCATCTGACATAAATAAATTAACAAATAACCAGATAAAAAGATTGCTATGATTATCCATCACGTTTCCAAACAAAATTCAATTCTTAATAAATTTATAGCTGAGATTAGAGACGAAAATATCCAAAAAGACGCGCTACGTTTTCGCACCAATATTGAACGCATGGGCGAAATAATCTCTTATGAATTGAGTAAAACTTTAAATTACAAATCTAAAGATATTACGACCCCTTTAGGTGTCAAGCCAATGAAAGTTTTAGATGACAAAGTCGTATTAGCTTCAATTCTGCGTGCCGGATTACCATTGCATATGGGTGTGTTGCATATCTTTGACGATGCTGAAAATGCTTTTATTTCGGCATACAGGTTTCATCCTGACAATAGCGATGAATTTTCTATTCAAGTAGATTATATAGCCACTCCCGCCATACAAGATAAAGTTTTGGTTTTAGTAGACCCAATGCTGGCTACCGGACAATCTTTGGTGGCTGTTTATGAAAAACTGTTGCAATTCGGCAAACCTAAAAAATTGCATATCATCTCCATCATCGGTTCGAAACAAGGTATGGATTTCGTTTCACAAAAATTACCGGAAGATACCCATCTTTGGATTGCCGATTTTGATGAAAAACTAAACGACAAAGGTTACATTGTTCCCGGCTTGGGCGATGCCGGCGATTTAGCTTATGGCAAAAAATTATAAAAAGGCGGTGCTTCGCACCGCCTAAAACATTCGACCTTAAACTTTTAACTCAATAAACTATCTTTTAAAAACTTTAATACCCGGATATACAGCCGTATCCCCTAGTTCTTCTTCAATGCGAAGCAGTTGGTTATATTTGGCCATTCTGTCCGTTCTGGATAGCGAACCGGTTTTAATTTGTCCGGTATTCATAGCCACCGCCAAATCGGCAATAGTCGTATCTTCAGTCTCTCCTGAACGGTGTGATACCACAGTCGTATAACCGGCTTTGTGGGCCATATTAATCGCGTCAATCGTTTCCGATAAAGTCCCGATTTGGTTAAGTTTAATCAAAATAGAATTAGCTATACCTTCCTTAATACCACGCTCTAAAATTTTGGTATTGGTAACGAAAATATCATCGCCAACCAATTGTATTTTGTCGCCTAACAATTCTTGTTGAATTTTCCAGCCGTCCCAATCATTTTCTGCCATTCCATCTTCTATAGAAATTATAGGATATTTATTGACCAACTCCAACAAATATTCCGCTTGCTCACGTGCATTACGTTTGGCAGCATTAGGTCCTTCAAAAATGGTATAATCATAAATACCATCTTTATAAAATTCAGAAGCTGCTGCATCTAAAGCAATAGAAATATCATCGCCGGGTTTATATCCTGCTGCTTCTATAGCAGACAAAATGGTTTCGATGGCATCTTCAGTACCTTTAAAAGTCGGGGCAAAACCACCTTCGTCTCCAACAGCGGTCGATAAACCGCGTTTTTTCAAAATGGCTTTTAAATTATGAAAAACTTCCGTAGCCATTTTCATGGCTTCTGCAAAACTTTTGGCACCATGCGGCACAATCATAAATTCTTGAAAAGCAATAGGCGCATCAGAATGCGAGCCGCCATTCACAATATTCATCAT
>WFZY01000090.1 GCA_015489265.1 Flavobacteriaceae bacterium
AATAGGAAATTTGATGGAAGAAAATCCGGATACATCTTATAAAATTATCGTCAACAAAAGTACTGTTCCGGTTGGGACGGCTGAAAAAGTAGAAAATATCATTAAAGCTAAAACCGGCAAAGAATTTGATGTCGTTTCCAATCCCGAATTTTTAAGAGAGGGCTTTGCCGTTGATGATTTTATGAAACCCGAAAGAATCGTCATTGGAACCCATTCTGAAAAAGCACAAGAAAAAATGCGGCTGTTATATGAACCCTTTGTCCGTTCGGGCAATCCCATTATTATGATGGACCCACGCTCGGCAGAAATCACCAAATATGCATCCAATGCATTTTTGGCGATGAAAATTACTTTTATGAACGAAGTTGCCAATTTTGCTGAAAAAGTAGGCGCTGATGTCAATAAAATACGTATCGGAATGGGAACTGACTCACGTATTGGCAAACGCTTTTTGTTTCCCGGCATCGGCTACGGCGGCTCTTGTTTTCCAAAAGATGTCAAAGCTCTGTATAAGACCGGCTTGGAACATCAACATGAATTTAAACTGTTAAAAGCGGTTATCGAAGTCAATGATAAGCAAAAAACCGTTTTAATTCCAAAGCTAAAAGCTTTTTTTGATGGAGATTTACAAGCCAAAAACATTGCTGTTTGGGGATTGTCATTCAAACCCGAAACCGATGATATTAGAGAAGCGCCGGCTTTATATATGATTGATGCACTTTTAAAAGCAGGCGCAAACGTCAAAGTCTTTGATCCGGAAGCCATGTCAAACGTTAAACGAAAATACGGGACGCAACTATATTATGCAGAAAGCATGTATCAAGCACTTGAAAATGCCGATGCCCTGGTTATCAGTACCGAATGGAACATGTTTAGAATGCCGGATTTTGACCGGATGAAACAATTGATGAAACAGCCGGCTATTTTTGATGGTCGTAATTTATATAAGCCCGAACAAATGAAAGATTTGGGTTTTTATTATACATCGATAGGTAGACAAGCTGTCAATATTCCACGCAAATTATGGAAAGAGTTTTAATAACCGGTGCTGCCGGATTTTTAGGGTCGCATTTATGTGATAAATTTTTAAACGAAGGTTTTAAAGTTATCGGGATGGATAATTTTATTACCGGTTCTTCTAAAAATATTGCTCATATATTAGCACATCCTAATTTTGAATTTATCGAACATGATGTAACCGAATATATTGCTATTGACGGAAAATTAGATTACATCTTACATTTTGCATCGCCTGCAAGCCCGATAGATTATTTGCGTATTCCCATTCAAACCTTAAAGGTCGGCTCTTTGGGGACGCATAATGTCTTGGGGCTTGCCAAAGCCAAAAAGGCAAGAGTACTGATTGCTTCCACTTCTGAAGTATATGGCGATCCGCTTGTACACCCGCAAACAGAAGCATATTATGGCAATGTCAACCCCATAGGTCCGCGCGGTGTCTATGACGAAGCCAAACGTTTTCAAGAAGCCATGACCATGGCTTATCATAATTTTCATGGTATTGAAACCCGTATCGTTCGTATTTTTAATACCTACGGACCCCGCATGCGACTCAACGACGGTAGAGTTATTCCGGCATTTATGGGACAAATATTAAGAGGTGAAGATTTGACAGTTTTTGGTGATGGGAGCCAAACCCGTTCGTTTTGTTATATTGATGACCAAATTGACGGAATTTTCAAATTACTCTTTTCCGATTATCATTTACCGGTCAATATCGGCAATCCGGAAGAAATCAGTAT
Organism: Flavobacteriaceae bacterium; assembly: GCA_015489265.1. Classification (GTDB taxonomy): domain Bacteria; phylum Bacteroidota; class Bacteroidia; order Flavobacteriales; family Flavobacteriaceae; genus WGBX01. The sequence goes on from WFZY01000090.1 coordinate 1,761, forward strand.
TTTAGATTTTGCTAAGGAAATTATAGCTTTAACCGGTGGTCAATCAACAATAATTTTTAAAGAATTGCCCGTCAATGACCCTTTACAACGCTGTCCGGATATTACCAAAGCCCAAACAATCTTGGGTTGGAAACCCAAAGTGGATAGAAAAACCGGAATGAAACGAACCTTTGACTATTTTAAATCCTTATCAGAACAAGAATTGTACGAAACACAACATAAAAATTTTGATAAATACATAAAAAAATGATCAAGAAAAAGACACATAGATATTCCTTTTTGATTTTGCCTATTATCTATATTTTAGATAGTGTTTTGATTTTCTTGTTTACCAAAAACTTTAATTTTAAGCAATCTGTTTTATCATTTGTCATTCTTGATTTCATTTGGTTTGTTATTAGTTATTTTACCAAATTTTACGAAGTTTATAGAAATACCAAACCGGCAGAAATCATCAGTAAAACCATTAAACAAGTTTTAATTTTTGATTTATCTGTTGTTACATTTTTTCATTTTTTAGCCATACATCATTCTAATCGATTCTTAATCAAACACTTACTAATTTTGAATATTTTATTGTTTTTATTCAAATTCCTCATTTATGTTTTGCTCAAGTTTTATAGAGCTAAAGGTGGTAATATCAGATTATTTTTAATAGTCGGTTATAATGATGAAACTAAAAAATTTAAAGATATTTTAACTACCCGTGTTGATTATGGTTACCTATTTGACAGTTTTTTCGGAGAAGGGAATGATCCTGAAATTGAAGGCGATTATCAAGATTTGAAATCTTATTTGGATAAAAATCCGGTGGACGTTATCTTTTGCTCTTTAAAAGAATGTTCTGATGCACAAATTAAAGATATTATCAATTATGCTGACAATCATTTTATGTCGGTCAAGTTCATTCCGGATAATAAAGAAATACTGGGAAAACAATTAAAAATAGATTATTTTGAATATTTTCCGGTTTTGTCACTCAATAAATCACCACTTGATAAACCGGTAAATAAAGCTGTTAAACGTCTTTTTGACCTTATTTTTTCAAGTTGTATTATTGTTTGTTTTTTGTCTTGGCTGACACCCATTATTGGACTTTTAATAAAATTAGAATCTAAAGGTCCTATATTTTTTAAACAGAAACGAAATGGTATCAATTATGAACTGTTTAATTGCTATAAGTACAGATCTATGCGTCCTAACCACTTGGCTGATATCAAACAAGTCAGTAAAAATGATAGTAGAATAACCCGAATCGGAAAATTTTTAAGAAAAACCAGTATAGATGAATTACCGCAATTTATCAATGTTTTTAAAGGTGATATGTCAGTTGTCGGACCGCGTCCGCATATGATTAAAGAAAATGAAAGATTTTTAAAAAGAATAGATAAGTTTATGGGGCGTCATTACATTAAACCGGGTATTACCGGATTGGCACAAGTCAAGGGGTATCGTGGTGAAGTTAAAACAGACGATGATATTATCAACCGCGTTAAATATGATTTGTTTTATATTGAAAATTGGTCACTATGGCTTGATATTAAAATCATTTTATTTACAATTTTTAATGTCTTTAAAGGTGATGAAAAAGCCTATTAAAATAAATTTATGATGTTGCAAAAAGCAGTGGTTATCATTCCTACTTATAACGAAAAAGATAATATTACCGTAATTATTGACCGGGTTTTTCAGTTAGAAAAATCATTTAATGTTCTTGTTGTTGATGATAATTCACCTGACGGAACGGCTAAAATAGTAGAAAAATTACAAAATCAATATTCACAAAAACTGTTTCTTTTAAACCGTCCGAAAAAAGAAGGCTTGGGGAAAGCATATATCGCCGGTTTTAAGTGGGCTTTACAACATGGTTATGACTACGTTTTTGAAATGGATGCCGATTTTTCGCATCCACCCGAAAAGTTGATTGATTTATTAAAAACTTTGGAACAAAATGAAGCCGATATTAGTATCGGGTCACGTTATATGAAAGGGCGCATCAATGTGGTAAATTGGGATTTAAAACGCATTTTACTTTCATATTTTGCGTCCATCTATGTGAGATTAATTACGGGTATTCCGGTTAAAGATACAACTGCCGGGTTTGTCGGTTACAAAAAAGAAGTTTTACAAAGTTTTGACTTTGATAAAA
>WFZY01000091.1 GCA_015489265.1 Flavobacteriaceae bacterium
CAATAAACGGCGTACGATTTTCTTGGTTACCGAAATAAGCCAATTTCCAAGCCGCCATGCTTTCCATTAAGACCAATACCACATTTTTACGGTTGGGAAGCGTATCAAACCGGACGTTTCTACTAATAGGATTCCGATTGACAGGTTGCTTGATATGTAAGCTGTTTTGAACAAATTTTACCGCTTGATCAACAGGCATCAATTTTACCGGATGTAAACGGTCTTTTAGATAAGTTTCATAACTTTTTTCAAAAACAAAAACCGGATTAAGTTTTAGTTCATTTAAAAAATTATTGTGCTGTGTAAAAGCATCTTCGGGTCGCAGGGGCCAGTGTACCACCCGTCCACGAATTCCGATAAAAATCAGCAACAACATACCAAAATAAATCAATGCTTTCTTTTTAGCCGGTAAATCTGCCGGTTGATAACCGGTAAACCATTTTTTTAATAGCCGGTAAAAACCAAACACCACCAAACCGAATGGCACAAACATAAACCAATAGCGCGGTTCTTCAAAAATCATTCCGAGAACGATATCGGGTTGGTCAAACCAATCCAGTGTTTTAATGGTTATGGCTTGATAAAATTTGTGATAATAAACCACATTTGCCGCTGTCAGCATAAAAGCCAAACTAAACCCGATAAATACCCACCAAAAAGCGATGTTTTTATATGTTTTTTTTGAAGTAAAGTCGTAAATAATTAATAAGATATAAGCCAGTATAAAAATAAATCCGGTAATCAAAATATCGTAACGCATACCCCAAATAAAAGTTGAAAAAACATCTCCGGTTGTAGAAACATGGTCGTTGACCACTTCTTGACGTTGCCAAAAATACAAAGCGGCTCTAAACAAGCCGAAAACCGCTACGACAAAGCCGTAAATCTTTAAAATCAGTTTGACTAAATTCATCTTTTTTTCCAATTTTACGACAAAATTACACAAAAGGAATTGGTTAGTCCTAAAATAACAGAAAATAAAAAAAGATTGTTTAAATACCCAAAACATAAATAAGTATATTTTATTCAGATATCATCATAATAATAACAAATTTCACTATGAATTGTGTTAATATTTAGATGCTATATATTTGTACTCAAAGTCGGGAATTGGCCGAAAAGCCGACTTAAAAGTTTTGAAGTAGGCATTAACTTAAATTTAAACGATATGAATACAAAAAAAACGATGTTATTTGTAATGCTATTTGGCTTAACACTAAATACTTTTGCTCAAGGATTTGGTTTTTTTGGAACTTATAATTCCGCAAAATTTAAAATTGTGTCAGATGGCGTAGAACTACCAAAAGAGGACTTTATTCATTACAACTCATTAACCGGGTTTGGTTTAGAAATTAACTATGATTATGAATTGAGTGATAATCTTTATGGAGAATTTGGTGTTTCTTATCAAAACAAAGGAATGATTAAACTTATTGAAGACGAGGGCTATGACGGTAAAGATTTAATTTACGAGAGTAAAATCAGTTATTTACAAATACCCTTACATTTAAAGTACAATTTTGAAGTAAGCGACGATACTTATATTTTTGGATACGGGGGGGTGGATATTGGTTTTGCACTTAGTGGTAAAACCAAAAGAGATGATGGTGAAAATGTCAATGAATTTGAAATAAAAATAGGATCAGGTAAAAGCGATGATCTCAAATCATCAGACTTTGGCTATACACTTGGTGCCGGTATTTTGTACAAGAGTATTGAGTTTCGTTTAGGTATTTCAAATGGTTTAAGCGATATTACACCACCGGAAGATTTTGAAGTATATAATCGTGTGTTTTTCTTTGGAGTAGGTTACCGTTTCAATAATTAAACTACCATCTTCTTTATTTATTAGGATTTGATTTATAGATTTAATTTGTTCTTGTCTTAATTCTATAAATCAAATCTTATTTTTTTTAGCAGCTATAGTTTTTCTAAGTTTTTGTTTTAGAAAATAGAAAAATAACATTTTTTTAACCGGACGACATTGGGTTTTTGATTATTTTAGCCGGCAAAAAATTAACGAGCTTATGCTAAAAGCTTATGTCAAAATAGGTTTGATAATACTAGCAGCCGGACTATATACCATTGTCCGTTATCATGTTTTCGGTCCGGTTTTGTGGCGGGATTTGCCGGTATTTACTTTTAACAAAATTCTGATTTTTTCAGCACTTATTTTATGGACTCTTAAAGGATATAAATCTTTTGAGATAAATGAAAAACCAAATGTTTTAAATCTTATTAAAGTTTTTGTTGCGCTACATATTTTACTGAGTTCTATTGTTTTAAAACCCTATTATCTCAAAAGTTTTTTTGCAGGCGACGCTTTGAGTTTGACCGGCAATTTAAGTATTTGGGCAGGCGCTATGGCTGTCGCAGTATTTTTCGGTGGCAAATTGTTGCAACTCTCACAAGCTTCACGCTTTTTATTATTAACCGGTTTCATAGCTTTACACCTGATATTTATGGGTGGGGCGTCTTGGTTGCAACCCCAAACTTGGCATGGCAGTATGCCCCCGATTACGCTTATTAGTTTTGTGTTAGTGGTTTATGC
>WFZY01000092.1 GCA_015489265.1 Flavobacteriaceae bacterium
GATGTGATAAACAACAGGTTGATAAAAATCAAAAATGCCCAACGGCGGTTACGCCATTTGTGTTTGTTTTCATGACCGTCGTGCCATTCTTTAAAGCTAAAGCCCAAACGGGCAAAAGGTAAGTTAGATCTATCTTTTGCCGGTAACGGTTTTCTTTTCTTATCTCTGGTAATCCAATCGTATAAAAATGACATAATTCAAAGTTTTAAAATTAAACATTAAACTGCGGTTTTTTATCCACAGGTTTAACAACAATAGCCACCGGATTGGTCGGACAGACCATTTGACAAACGCCACAACCGACACAACCTTCTTTGACTTTGGGTAAAAATTTACCGTCTTCAATTTTGTCTAGTACAATGGCTTCATCGCCTAAGGGACAATAAGTTACGCATAAATCACAAATTTCTCTGTTGACTTGCGTGTCTTCTATTCTGATACGCTCGGTTTTACCGGGTGGTCTTAGCTCACCTTTATTGCCATGCCCCAAAGTACCTTTATAGCCGTGACCATTATAAGCCAAACATTGTTTCGGATTTGGTATTTCCGCTTCTCCGATTTTATCAGCACGTTTCATAGCCATGATTTGCACTTTAAACGGATTCATATCACGGGGAAAATCACCATTGGGATATTTTTTGTACAGCGGGGCAACCGCTTCATTTCCGGCACGTTTAAATATTTGGAAATCGATAGCCGCCGTAGGACAAGTTTCTGCACATTGAATGGCATCACACGAAAAATCACATGCCTGTACATCCGGATTGATAAAAGGCGTTCCGTAAGACAAACCATCGTTCCAATCCGCTAATTTAATGGCGTGAACCGGACAGATTTGCACACATAAGCCGCATTTGATACAGGCAAATAAAAAATCTTTTTCGGCTCTTGAACCCGGTGGTCTCAAAAACCCTTTCTCTCTTAAACTACTTTTATCTTTAAAGTAGTAAGCGGCACTTCCTACAACTGCCAACGACACTACCGCCGATGCACTTGCTTTTAAGAACTGCCTTCTGTTAATTTTAGTATTATTTGTTGCCATATTTTTATTGGTTATATGGTTAATCGATTATATGGTTATATGAGGAATTGATGATTTATTCTGCTCCAAAAGAAAATCGTCAATTCAATGTTTATTTGCTACTTCATACTACAATCCAGCTTGTAACTTGAGGAATTGAGGATATATCTGCTTCATAGATTGCTTGATGCCTTGATAATTGTTGTTTGTTTCATTCTATGCCTCTGTTTCTGATTTGATGAATTGATAAGAAAGGAATGTTAAGAATATCAAACAAGGAAGGCTGATATTAAATTTCAGATTAATTTGTTATGTAAAATTAAACATTTTAGTAAAAAATCTCAATCTCTAAAATCTTTAATCCTTGTTCGGCGTTCAATATTCAATTTATCCACACTTTCCACTTTACTACTTTCGACTAATACCCACTCCGCACTTTGTCGCTTTCCTCTAGGTACTTAGCACTAACTACTTGATACTAAAACTTTTAACATTCAACATTTCACTTTCAACTAACATCTGCATAAGCACGCTCCAATGCCTTATACAATTTCTCCGGACTGATATCCGAATGTTGCGATAGAACTTCCTGCATCACCACATTATCTTCTACTCCATTCCATTGTTTTACATAGCTACCTTCTTTGTAACCATGGTCTTGTCTGAACTTATTCAAGATATTTTTACCAATATACAAACGATATAAAATATCTAAATTGACTTGCAATTGATAAGCCATTTTAAAAAACGCATTAATGAGTGTCAATACATCCTCGTTAGTAAAAAGCGTTTTGATAAAACTTTCCACCCAAGCAATTTGCGTGTAAATATCTTTATCAAGTGGTTCAATATCTTTTGTAAACTGCTGATAATTACCAACTTTAATTATATCATTTGTCAATTTATCAATATTTCCTTTTTGGTTCACTTTATAGTCCCGAAGGGCTTCGGACATAACGAAATGCCAGATATCCACTATTTCGATTTTGATGTTGTTATAATCCGGTGCGGCATCAATGTTTTTCCAGTGTTTCCAAGGATATGAATCGACCAATTCTGCTGCTTCCAGATAGATACAACGTTGCCAATCAATACGTTTACCTTTATTGGTATAACCTTGTTCCCAGCCGATACCACCGGTAGCATCATTGAGTTGCTGTTGCATCACTAACATTTGCTTGATTTTGGTCATCTTGTTAATTTTTAGATTTTGTATCCATTTTTAACTCAAAATGCCGTTTCTTTTTAAATTCTTCCAAATTAAAAATGGGCTTGGGATCTTTCAACACAAATTGTGGCTGAGAAAAGGGCGCCAATTTTTCCAAATAGTCTAAAATAGACATAATAGGCGCGCCGTAAAAAAACTTAATATTCGGATTAAATCGCCACAAACGGGCATGATATTCATAAATCCGGTACGGAAAATCACCGATATTATCTCCGTCTTTATCATATCCGGCGTAATCACCCCAATAATTATGTAACCATTCATTGCGGTTAGCCGTACCGCCACCTTGAATAAAGACTTGCGTCAAATTGTCGTGAAACATATTCTCGGAAATGATATTGCCTTCTTGATCTTTTAAAAACTCGATAGCCGTATTGCAAAAAGCGATTTCATTACCCGAAATGGTATTGGTTTTGGTTGGCACAAAAGGCGATACATCAATATAAATACCACGGGCTGAATATAAAAATTTATTGTCAATAATTTGATTGGAAGAAGTCTCTTTCATTCCCAAACACATACCGGTAACACCTTGTGTACCTTCAATCAGATTGTTATTCATAATAGTCCGTTCACTATACATCAAAAAAATACCTACGGACGAATTTGAAAAATGATTGTGCGATATCTGATTGTTATGCGAATACATAAAGTGGATGCTATACCGGTTGTCGATACCGCGATTACCAATAAACTGATTGTCAGATGAATACCATACTACCATATCACGCACTTGGTGCCAATAATTTTCTTGTACCAAATTGTGTTTGGAATACCAAAAACGAATCGCATCACCTTTTAATCCCTTTGGTTTTCGGGCTATCGAAGTTATATCATTGTGTTTGATTAAACCACCTTCCGACCAAAATACATCAATACCAAATAAGGTTTCTTCTATCTTATTATTGATGATTTCAAAATTATTGGCTTTCTTAATTTTAATGGCACAATCTATTTGATCGGGTGAGTCACCGGATTCTATTAAATGTAAATTTTTTATGGTAACATCGTTTGCTTCAATATACAAGACAGATTTATGATGACGGCCGGAAATAGTGGCTTTTCCTTGTCCGTCAATTGTTACATTTGGGGTCTTAATATGTGCCGGTCCGTAATAAAAACCGGGGGCTAAACGTAAAGTATCACCCGGATGCAGTGCATCAACAAGTGGTTGCAGATTGCGCATATTTGTTCTATCTGTCGAACCTGTTACTGAAGTAGTTAAGCCGGGATGATAGCTTTGATCTACCTGAGCATAACTACCGGCCAATGTAAAAAACAATATGTAAAATAAGTACTTGAACATTATCTGGTATGAAAATAAATAATATGACGAAAATACTATTAAAATTGTATTTCCGTCATATCACAAAAATATTAAATAAATAAAAATGTGTTATTTGACGGATTTTAGGTATTTGTTTTTAAAATTAATAGCTAAAAATAATAAAATCATACCACCCAAACCGACAAAAAATCCTATATATGGATAAGACATCGTGGTAAACTGTGCTACTTTACCTTCACCAAACACGGTAGGCATAAAAGGTTTAATCCCATTAAAAGCACCACCACCGTGCAAACCCAAATGGTGTCCGTACCAATATAGATAATACACATATATTAATAAGAAATAAATGGGTGCTAAAGCGGTTAAAACAGCTGCCCA
>WFZY01000093.1 GCA_015489265.1 Flavobacteriaceae bacterium
ATCAAAAACATTTGGAATTTACCGTTAAAAGAAAAGGATTGATTTTGACTTTTAAAGTGTATAATACGCGTCAGTTATAGGAAATATTTGCACTTGAGGAGATGTGGAATTTTTCTACTTCGTTGATTATTTCGTTTTTTTAGTGAATACCTTTTGTTTTCATTAATATTACTGTTTACAATTTGAGGAATTGTGAACATAGGTCATTGGTTCCCCCGACGAAAGTTGGGGAATGTACTGAAATGACCGTTTTTTTGAGTAGTTAATAAAATATGGAAATTGAAATTACAATGAAAGACATTAGTTGAGCGCCATAGGTGCGATATCTTTGTAGGATTACAATAAAAAAACAATCCTTAAAACCCTTTTTTAGTTTTCTTTTCATCAAAATAGTGGTCATACCGGCTATAACAATTTAAGATGGCTTCCAGTATCTGTAAATCATTGGCTTCACGGATAAATTTTTCGGGATAATCACACATTTCCAATACCAAATAGACGTCTTTTTTGTCAATTTTGAGTAGTCGGGAAAGAATTTCACGGTCAAACTTATTTGCTAAAATCTGTTTGACTTTATCTTCTTGTTGTATTTTTTTCAATCGCCTGATATCTTTGGCACGCGTCGCAAAAATATTGTATATCAAATCGACAGGATTCATGATTTTCTTAAGGACATCATTAACTCTCGATAAAGCAGTTGGGCGCGGGCTACCAAACATAGCCGCTATCTTCGGACTGATATCAATCTGTTTTTGTATCGGAATCAAATTAATATCTACGGGTAAACTGCCGGTCAATTGATTAGAACTCACAATGACTTCGTCAAGTTCGACCGGTGCATCTAACATATAGATGGTTTGGTGTTTTTTAAGTTTTTCAGGTGTAATTTTAATATTGACGGTTTTATATCCCATAAAAGCAATAATGATAGAATCATTAAGTTTTGCCGGCATACTAAACATGCCGTTTTGATCGGAAGTTGTACCGTCCAACGAGGTGAGATCGACAATGTTTGCCCCTACAATTACTTGTTTGGTGCCGGCATGAATCAAAGTCCCCCTGAATAAGTGTTCTTGCCCCGATACTATAAAAGTTGTCCAAAAAAAGATAAAAACCAAAAATGATTTATACATATAATAATATAATAATAACTCTATTGATTTGGTAAAAATAAAAAAATACTTTGGAGTGACTTGGCAATTAGGAAACTTTTAACGAAAAATAAGATTTTTGATTAAAAATATATCGCCTATAAATTGCTTTATAAAATGAAAATAAAACCTCATAAAAAGCAAATACAAAATCATCAATTCCTCAAATAATCATCTACAAAAATCCGTATCTTTGTCGTATGGAAACTACAAGACAAAAACGAATTGCTAAAATCATACAAAAAGATTTGGCAGAGATATTACAAGGTGAAGTCAGGAAAGCCGGTATTAAAAATTTAATTATCAGTGTCTCTAAAGTGCATGTAACGCCGGATTTGAATTTGGCAAAAGTATATGTCAGTATTTTCCCGTCTGACAAAGCCGATAGGTTATTAACCAGTTTAGAAAGTAATGCCAAATTAATCAAGCATGAAGTGGCGCAACGGGTACGGCATCAATTGCGAAAAATGCCCGATTTGTTGTTTTTTCGTGATGATTCATTAGATTATATTGAAAAGATAGACGAAGCACTCAAAAAAGGTGATAATCCGATAGATTAAAGTCCTTGTATTTTGAATTATATCCGCTACATCTCTCAAAGGTATTTGTTTTCAAAAAGCGGCAATAATGCTATCAATATTATTGTCAAAATCGCTTCATTCGGCGTTTTGATGGTGTCGGCGGCTTTTATCATTGTATTATCGGGCTTTTCCGGTATTCGCACTTTCAATGTCAACTTGATTAAAATGACCGATGCCGATATAAAAATCACGCCCAAAACCGGTAAAAGTTTTATTTTAAACAAAGAACTGATTCAACTTTTAAAGCAAGACAAAGCCGTTCAAAATTTTTCAAAAGTCATTGAAGAAAAGGTTTTTATCAACTACAACGACAAACAAAAAATAGCTAAAATAAAAGGCGTTGATAGCAATTATTACCGGGTTATCAATTTAGATTCAACCTTAATATCCGGTCATTTACCGAAGCCAAATACAATTGAAATGCTGATGGGTGTCTCGTTGGCTAATGATTTGTCATTTATGCTTTCCAATAATTTGGAAATGATACAACTCTTAGTCCCCAAACCGGGCAAAGGTTTTATTACCGACCCGCGAAAAGCATTTTATGAAAAATATTTTATGCCGGTAGGCATCTTTCAAACCACGCCTGAACATGACCAGACGTATTTATATACGACTTTAACAGCTGCCCGTCAATTGTTGCATTATCAACCCGGGCAAATAACCGCTATTGAAATCAAAGCCATGCCCAATCAGATAACCGCGTTACAAAAACGCTTGCAAGCTCGTTTTGGAAAGCAGTTGTATATCCGCAACCGGCAACAACTAAACAAACTACTTTACAAAATGCTGAATACCGAAAATTTGATGGTCTATTTTATTTTTGCCTTGATATTACTATTGGCTTTATTCAATATAGTCGGAACGATTATTATGATTATTATAGACAAAAAAGACAATATTCACACCTTACGCGTTTTGGGTTTGGACCGTTCGGAAATCAAAAAAATATTTATGATTCAAGGATTGGGGATGACGGTTTTAAGTGGCTTGGTCGGCTTAATATTCGGACTTGTCTTAATAGCCATACAAAAATTTCAGCCGTTTTTATACATACCCCAAACCGATATGCCATATCCGGTCGAATTTCATTGGTCTAATGTATTGTATGTATTGCTGACCATTATTTTTATGGGGACTTTTGCAACTTTGATTGGTATTTCCAAAATTGAGAAATAGGTACTAAAACGCATTAGATTTATCTGAATTTTACTTCCAAATCTAATAAATCTTTATTTTTTAACAAGCTATCCAAAGGCAT
>WFZY01000094.1 GCA_015489265.1 Flavobacteriaceae bacterium
AAGCATTAGCCAATACCCGTCGGTTACGCAATAAATTTATCAAACGCATTGATGAATTGACTATTTATGATTTAGATGCACAAGAAGGTGCCAAAGATTTAATCGTCACTTGGGGTATCACTGCCGATGCCGCCCGCGATGCGCTTCAAAACTTGCGAGCTCAAGGCAAAAAGGTCGATTTGTTAGTCGTTAAATCGCTCTTGCCGGTAGCACCTGTTATTTACGATATTATTGATCGCTATGACCAAGTCGTCATTGCCGAAGAAAACTTGACCGGTCAATATAAAGAAATTTTGTATGGAAACCGTCCCTTAAAACATATCAAACAAGTCAATAAAATGGGTAATATGATTCACCCGCAAGAAATCATTGATGCTGTTTTATAAGCAAAAACTTTTGAAAGATGACACAGAATCTGAAAACAACTTATCTAACCGATAAAAAATTTCCGTTTTGCCCGGGTTGTGGACACGGAATTTCTATAAATGCTTTAAACAAAGCTTTACAAGAACTCCATTACGAACCCAAAGATGTAATCGTGGTTAGTGATATTGGTTGTAGCGGTTTGATTGACCCGCTCTTTGCCACACACACCATTCACGGTTTGCACGGGCGCTCGCCGGCATTGGGTTTAGGAGTTGCTATCGGTGTGGCGCAAAAGCAAAACAAAAAAGTGATTGCCTTTATCGGTGATGGCGGTGCCACCATCGGATTACAACACATTCTGGAAGCCGCCCGTCGTAATGTGGACATGACTTTAATTGTGTTAAACAATCTATTATACGGTATGACCGGTGGACAAATCAGCGGTTTATCGACTCAAAAATTTAAAGAAATTATTGATTTTGAAAAAGATATTCCACCTTTTGATTTGATACAATTGGCACATGCTTCCGGTGCGCGGTATGCTATCAGAGTAAATGCCCCGAACAAAATCAAAGATACACTTAAAAAAGCAATTGAAACCGAAGGTTTTTCGATAGTAGAAGCAGCTAGTTTATGTCCGTCTTACGGTATGAAAAAGATGAACGAACTGCTCGAAGTAGTCGATGCCGAAGAAGCTTTTGAACACCCGCGGGCTGCAACCAAAATCAAAGATAAAGAAACCGTTTCGTTAATAGCGCAAACAGCGGTTATTCCTACTAAATATCAATCGGATTTAAAAGAGCGTAAAGGTATTATGATTGCCGGTTCTGCTGGTGGCGGCGCGCAATCCGTGGCTAGATTTTTGGCTATGGCCGGTATGTATGCCGGATTGGATACCACGATGAAAGGAGAATATCCGATTACTGTCGGCACCGGTTTTTCCGTAGCTGAAGTTATTTTTGACCACCAACCGATTAACTATACCGGACTTGATAACCCCGATTATTTTATCATCGTAACCGAAGATGGTTTGAATAAAGTCAAAAATAAGTTACATAAAGATGCCAAAATCTATATTGATGAAAAACTGGTTACGGATGAATTAAAATCGGAATTCCCGAATATAATTGCCGTGCCGTTTAGCAAAATGGCAAATCGTAAAAGTACAGCGTTGGCAGCTGCAACTTATGTGCTGGCTAAAGAACAAATATTACCGATTGATGCTCTAAAAGAAGCGGTTAGTACACACCGGTTAAAAGACATATTTGTTGATGTGATTAATAAGGTTATTGCTTAAATTTATACTATCAATCAGTCGTTTACATATTTTTCAATAGACCTGCCTGTTTTTAAACCCCGGCAGGTTTTTTAATTTGTATTTTTTATATTTGCAACATTTATTATTAACAAAATCAATTATTATCTTATGAAAAAACTATTATTAGTATTGCTGTTTATAACAGCGCATGCAATTTCAACAGCACAAAAAATCGGTCCGGTTTCAATAACGTATGGAAAAGAGATAACCGATGACAAGCAAAAAATTGTCAGAATAGCCGGTGAAGCCAATGGTAAAATTTATACATTAGCTATTAAGGGTAAAAAGAATTATATCAAGACTTTCACTAAAGATCTTAACCCTTTAAAGACCAATTACATAGATAAAAAGAAATTAAAATTGGGCAAGAAAAAAATCAATTTTGAAGACATTTTTGTATTAAATGATCGTGTTTATGTTTTTGGAAGTATCTTTGACAGCAAAGCTAAGAAACTGGATTTATATGCCTTTCCTGTTTCTGAAGATGGTGTGATGCAAAACAACAAAAAACTCATTTCATCTGCAAAAGTTACCAAAAGTTCCGAAAGAGGAGCTTATTTCTTCAAACAATCACCCAATAATGATAAGCTGTTAATTTTACATGGGACTTTATTTAAAAAACAAGACTTAATCAAATATGAATTACGATTGATAGATGACAATCTAAATGAAGTCATGAAACGTATCGAAAAAGTCCCTTTTAAAGATCGTAGAGGTTTACGTTTTCGCATTACTGATTTTGATATGGACTATAAAGAAAATATCTTTTTAGTTATTAATGAAAGTTATAGAGATAGAAAGAAAAAACAAAATATTGAAAAATTATATCTTCATAGTTATAAAAAAAATAATGATTATAAAAAAGAAGTACTTGAAGTGGATGTTAAAAACAAAGCTATCATGAATTGTGAAATGCTACCTACTTCTAAAGGTATTGTTCATTTAGCCGGATTATATTCAGGAGTTTCCAAAAGAGGTCGTGCCAAATGGAGATTGAAAGGAACTTATTCTGCTTCTATAGACATTAATGCCAATAAATTAAACAAAATTGTCTTTACGCCTTTTGATTATAAAACAAAAGTTCAATTAATAGGAAAACGACGCGCCGGTAAAGATAAAGATGTGAATCCTTTTTATGTGACACATTCTCTGATTGAAAAAGAAGATGGCGGCATTATCTTAATGTCCGAATTTCAATATGTTCAAGAAGGAAACTCTGCAGGTATAGGTCCATTGTCAGCGTCGTCAATAGTTTTTAATAACAATGAGGTTATTGTAACATCTTTTAATCCTGATGGAACTGTCAAATGGACAGGAGTTGTTCCCAAAAAGCAAAGAGCTGCCTATTCAGTTGTATCTTTTAATGTGTTTTTCGCTACCGCAAATGCTAATTTTGCTATTGGAGTTGGGATATCTCTTCCGCTTGGCGTTTTAGGAAAAGGACCTGAATATCTCAGTGTTTTGCCAATATACAACAACAAAAAATTAACTCTTATTTATAATGATCATATTAAAAATAAAGGTATTACGGATATGGATAAAATTAAAAGAATGTCTAATTTTAATAAATCGATTATCAGTATCTTAACCTTTGATGAAAACGGTAAAGTTAACCGGATTGACCAAAAAAAGTATGTTAAAGAGCAATTGATTTTAAGACCACGCGTATTTTATAGAAGAACACCGGTTGATTATATTATCTATGCCTCTAAAAGAAAAAGTGATAAATTGGGAGAATTAATTTTGAATGAATAATTAAACTTTTATTTTATAAAAAACCGGCTCAATAATCAATTGGGCCGGTTTTCTGTTTTATAGTCTAAAAAGATATTATCTTATAAACAACATCTCACGATATTTGGTTAATGGCCATATTTCATCGTCAATCATCATCTCTAGCCGGTCGGTGTAATACCTGATTTTATCAAATTCCGGTTTGATTTTTTTGGCTAACTTTTCGGCTTTGGTTTCCAAATCATCATTTTCTATTTTATCTAAATCTTTTCTTAATTTACGTACCAATTCGGATACTTTCATAATGTTTTCAGATATCTCATTCAATATTCGTAATGGCTCTTGTGCCAATGTTTTATATGTCTTAGCATCAATATCTTTAAGTCCTCTAACAACTTTTACCAATTCTTGTTGGTATTTAATGGCTGCCGGAACTACGTGGTTCATAGTCAAATCTGACAGTACGCCGGCTTCAATTAAAACTTTCATGGCATATTGCTCAAGTTCTACTTCATATTTGGCTTCGAGTTCACGTTCATTGAGTACACCGGTTACTTCAAAAAGAGTTTTTACCGCTTGTTTTTTATAAACTTTCAATGCCTCAGGGGTGTTTTTGGCATTGCTTAAACCACGCTTTTCAGCTTCCTTTTCCCATGCTTTGCTATAACCATCCCCTTCAAACAAAATACGCTCTGATTGTTTAATGTATTCCCGTAAAACATTAAAAATAGCTTCGTCTTTTTTCAGTTTGTCTTTTTCAATAATGGTATCCACTTCTTTTTTAAAAGTTTGCAATTGCCGGGCCACAATCATATTTAAGATGGTCATCGGATTACCGGTATTTGTCGAAGAGCCGACCGCTCTAAATTCAAAACGGTTACCGGTAAATGCAAAAGGCGACGTCCGATTTCGGTCGGTATTATCTAAAAGAATTTCCGGTATTTTTCCGACGACATTCAATTTCAAATCAGTTTTTTCTTGCGGTGATAATTTACCACTCGATACATTTTTTAATTCGTGCAAAACTTTAGTTAATTGTTCACCGATAAATACTGAGATGATGGCAGGTGGTGCTTCATTGGCACCAAGCCGGTGATCGTTACCGGCAGAAGCAATAGAAGCCCTGAGCAGCGCTTCATTGTCATTAACCGCCTTAATTGTGTTAATGAAAAATACTAAAAATTCCAGATTTTTCATCGGTGTTTTTCCCGGGCTCAACAGATTGATTCCGGTATTAGTCATCATAGACCAGTTATTATGTTTGCCCGAACCATTGATGCCCGCGAAGGGTTTTTCATGCAGCAAAACTTCAAAATTGTGCTTACGGGCAATTTTTTTCATGATGTCCATTAGTAATGAATTGTGGTCTACAGCCAAGTTGGCTTCTTCAAACACCGGCGCCAATTCAAACTGGTTGGGTGCGACTTCATTATGTCTTGTCTTAACAGGAATCCCGAGTTTTAAACTTTCAATTTCCAATTCGCGCATAAATGCCATTACCCGTTCGGGAATAGAACCGAAATAATGATCATCTAATTGTTGTCCGCGTGCCGGCGGATGTCCGATTAAGGTTCTGCCGGTCATAATCAAATCGGGGCGAGATTGATAAAGTGCCGCATCCACTAAAAAATATTCTTGTTCCCAACCCAATGTGGCTATCACTTTATTGACATCACGGTGAAAATATTTTGAAACTGCTGTTGCCGCTTCGTCCAAAGCATTCAACGATCGCAGTAAAGGCGTTTTTACATCTAAAGCTTCACCGGTATAGGATACGAAAACTGTTGGAATACAGAGTGTTGTGCCATAAATAAAAGCCGGAGAAGTTGGGTCCCAAGCCGTATAGCCACGTGCTTCAAAAGTGTTACGAATGCCGCCGTTAGGAAAGCTGGAAGCATCCGGCTCTTGTTGCACCAACTGGCTACCGCTGAATTTTTCTAAATAACTACCATCGGGATTGAGTTCAAAAAACGAATCATGCTTTTCGGCAGTTGCACCGGTCAGTGGCTGAAACCAGTGGGTGTAATGTGTTGCGCCATTTTCCATGGCCCAATTTTTCATGCCGGCAGCGATATGTTCGGCAACTTCACGGTCAATTTTTCTACCTTTTTCAATGGCTGCACGCACCGCATTAAAAGCAGATTTTGATAAATAATGTCGCATTTTATCCTTGCTGAAAACTTTTTCGGCAAAAATACCGGAACGTTTACTAACGGAATCAACTTTTAGGGGTCTTCTTCCAAAAGTTTCTTTAATAGCATTAAATCGAGCTTTTGTCATAGGGGTATTTTTAAAAATAAATGCAATATTACAATTATTACCCCGAAAAAACAAGGGGTATTTTAATTTTTATATATTTTTTACAATATTACCTAATATTTTTAATAACTAAAAATTTTCATTTCATATATTATCATTGTATCTTTGTCAATTAAAATAAACTGCAAAATCAGATACAAATCGAATTTGAAAAGAATACAAATAACTGATTAACATAAAAAGATTTTTAGTCAAAAAGTAGTAATATGAAATTTCCCATTCTAGCATACGGACACCCCAATTTACGTAAAGTTGCCAAAGATATAACACCTGATTATCCGGATTTACAACAATTGATCGATGACATGTTTGAAGCCATGTACGAGTCCAATGGGGTTGGTTTGGCAGCACCTCAGATAGACCAATCTATCCGGTTATTTGTGATTGATGCCGAGCCCTTTGCAGAACTGGATGAATCAATGACCGAAACTCAAAAAGCACAATTAAAGGGACAAAAGGTTTTTATCAATGCACAAATTTTAGAAGAATCCGGTAAAGAATGGGCTTTTACCGAAGGTTGTTTGAGTATTCCCGGTATTAATGAAGATGTCACTCGACAAGAAAAAATTAAAATCAAATATCTTGATCGTGATTTTAATGAACATATAGAAGAAATTGATGGCTTATTAGCCCGTGTCATTCAGCATGAATACGACCACCTCGATGGTATTTTATTTACTGACCATTTGAGTAGCTTTAAAAAACGCTTGCTGAAACGCAAACTGGAAAATATTTCAAAAGGTAAAGTAAATGTTGATTACCGGATGAAATTTCCTAAAAATAATAACAAGTAACTAATAGAATGATAAGGAATCTTTTACGCTTAAACAAAAAGATTTCTCACTACGTTCGAAATGACAATGCTTGTCATTTCAAAGGAGCTTGCGACTGAGAAATCTCAACGGCTTTATAATGCAAAGAAATCAAAAATTAAAAAAGATTTAATAAATTTATGAAACTATCCGGAAAACTGCAAAACTTATTATACCTGATCTTATTATTCAACTTTTTACTTATCAATGCCTGTAAACAATCAAGTAAACCACAAAAAAACATTCAAACATCATCAATATTCAAATACGCCCAACACATCCAAATCAAAAATTACGGCAAATACAAAATACTTAAAATTACAGGCGCCTATCCGGGCGCTCCTGATTATAGTTATGTCTTAAAAAATTCAGAAACTTCGTTGCCGGATAGTTTAAAATCTTATCAAGTCATAAACATTCCGTTGAAAAATATCGTGGTAACTTCTACCACACACTTAACACCGCTTAAAATTTTAGGATTAAAAAATAAACTGATTGGTTTTCCAAACACCTCATATATTTCCGATCCGGAGTTCAGAAAATTGATAAAATCAGGAAAAATAGAAGAACTTGGTAGTGGACGACAAATCAATACCGAAAAACTTTTGATGTTACATCCGGATTTGTTGATGCAATTTAGCAGTGGACCGGGACAACATAAAGATGGAACATTTATCAAAAACGGTATTTCCGTACTTTACAATGCCGATTGGATGGAGCAAAGCCCATTAGGTAGAGCCGAATGGCTTAAAGTTTTCGGTTTGTTATTCGGCAAAGAAAACCAAGCAGATAGTATTTTTAGTGAAATTGAAACCCGCTATTTAAAAATCAAAAAACAAATTGACACAATCAGGCAGAAACCTTTGGTGTTTCAAGGCGGTTCGTTTGGCGACAAATGGTTTGTCCCCGGCGGACATAGTTATGCTGCGCAACTTATCAAAGATGCCGGCGGAGAATATTTGTGGAAAGATGATACCCATAATGGTAGCATTACTTTAAATTTTGAAAATGTGCTGTTACAACTTCCCAAAGCTGATGTTTGGCTCAATCCGGGCATGTTGGTCAGCAAAACAGCTATCCTTAAAGAAATACCGGCTGCTAAAGACTTTACATCTTTTAAAAACGACCGGATTTATACTTATAATTTAACTCGAGGTCCCGGTGGTGGTGTATTGTATTTTGAAGAATCTAATGCCTATCCGGACAGAGTTTTAAGTGATTTATTTCAAATTTTTCATCCTTCAAAAGCACAACGACATCTTTACTATTATCGAAAAATTTCCCAATAAAATTTTTTGAATCAAAATATTCTACTATTTATAAAAAAAAGCCACTTTTTGGGTGGCTTTAATAAAATCAAAAAAAATATTTTAAAATTAATCATTATTAGATGCTATTTTATTCCGCTTTAACCAATTCCACATCAAAAATCAAATTGGCATTAGGAGGAATGACACCACCGGCACCGGCTTCACCATAAGCCAAATAAGATGGAATCACAAAAGTGGCTTTATCACCTTCTTCCAGTAGCTGAATACCTTCATCCCAACCGGGAATCACATAGCCCACTCCTACAGGAAATTCAATAGGTTCGCCACGACCATACGAATTGTCAAACACGGTTCCATCAGCTAGTTTACCTACATAATGTACAGCCACATTTTTTCCTTTTTGTGGTTTTTTACCACTATTACTTTTGTGTGTAATCTTGTATCGCAAACCTGATTGGGTTTGTTCAAAACCTTCGGCTAATTTATTAAGGGCTGCTTCAGCGGCTTCTTTGGCTTTACGTTCTCTTTCGGCTTTAGCATTGTTAAACCTCTTAAAAGCTTCGGGAGCATTAAACGCTTTGGCTTTATCACCAACTCTGATGATGTCAACATGTTCTATTTTATCACCTTGCGTAATCTTGTTTACAACATCTTGACCTTCAATTACTTTTCCGAAAACCGTATGTTTTCCGTCCAACCAAGGCGTTGCTTCG
>WFZY01000095.1 GCA_015489265.1 Flavobacteriaceae bacterium
CCGGATAGTAGCCGTATTGGGTTGTCTGTTTTGTAAATGCTTGACAAATTGGTCAAAATGAACAATTCTATCAACAATCGGGTAAGATTGTTGTGATAAAATCTGTCCATACCAAAAAATACATCCTAAGATAAAAAGTAGTTTTGTTTTCATAATGTAGTGGTTTTAATTATTTGCTTACAAAACTACTAGGCAAGCCAAGTCAAAACAATAAAGATTGTTTAAAAAGGCTGTTTCATTTATTAAAATGCTTATTTCATTTGATTAATGCGGATTCGTTGTTGTAAACAGGCAATAATATCATACAAATCAACCCAAAAAGGATTACCAATAAAGTTTGCGTCGTCCACATCAACAAGCCGAAAGCCGTGCCGGTTTCTTTGGAAATACCGTATAACAATAGCGCTTCGGCTACAAAGACAGGATAAACGCCAAAGCCACCATTTGATATAACCATAGCAATACTACCGGCTATAAATGCTACTAAAACGGCATCAATTCCTAAATTTTCGGTTTCGGGAAATGCCCAAAGAACCACCCAAAACATCGCAAGATATAAAAACCAAATGATAATGGTTTGCAGGATAAACCACCACTTATGCGGCATGGACAAAATGCTGTTCATACCTTGTAATAAACCGTTGATAAAAGTTTTGATTTTAAGTATTAACGGATTTGTAGCGTGCTGCGCCCATTTTAAAAAGCCAATGAGCAACAATATTAATCCCAAGATTTCCAGCGTCAACAAAACAGGACTTTTGGGCAACTTAGGGGCAAGTAATGCGTAAATTAAGTCAAACTGCAAAAACAAGGCAGCCAACATAAATAACACTAAAAAGACCATGTCCGCCATACGTTCGGCAACAATGGTCCCGAAAGCTTGGTCAAAACGAATGTCTTTTTCATATTTTGCCAAAGTTGCCGCTCTACCGATTTCACCGGCTCGCGGTACTACCAAATTTAATAAATAGGACAAACCGACCGTCAAAACCAAATTGGCTTTAAGCGGTTGATAATTTAAAGTTTCCAAGAGATAATTCCACCGGTAAGCCCTTATGATATGACTCAACAAGCCCAAAAATAAGGAAAGGACTAACCATTTGTAGTCGGCATACTTGATGCTGTTCCAAATCTCTGATAATTGTTGGTCGGTAAAACCGGACAAGTAATAATATAGGATAGCGGCACCTACCAAAAGGGGTAATATGACTTTGAGTGCCTTTTTCAATTTATTTCAACAAATTAGTTTCGGTATCGGGGAAAACAATGGTGGGTTTAAAATTTTTAGCTTCTGCCATGTCCATCCAAGTGTAAGAGATAATGATGATCACATCACCTTTTTGCACCCGACGCGCTGCCGGACCGTTTAGTGTAATCTCACCGCTACCGCGCTTACCTTTAATGATATAAGTTTCGATACGTTCACCATTATTCACATTAACAATCTGCACTTTTTCTCCTTCAATCATATTGGCAGCATCGACCAAATCGGCATCAATAGTAATACTGCCGATATAGTCCAACTCGGCACCGGTCACTTTTACACGATGAATTTTGGATTTAAAGATTTCTACCATCATAATATTGCAAAGATATATATTTTTTAATACCAAAAGGAATTGTTTTTTAGTCCAAAATAAATTGAATTATTTTTTTCTGTATCAAGGCGAAAAACGCAGTTATAGCCGTAGCTATAACGAGTATTTTCAACGAAGATACAGGAAAAAAGAAACAATTTATCGGATTAATAAATATTTGTTTTTGGTATAATTAGGGCATTTCAAGAAATATGCCAAAAAACATCCTTCACTTTATTCAATCAAACTGCACTTTTAATAGATGAAAGTGTCTTTTCATAGAATCATGCTGGTTAGTTTCCATTTTGTTTTGTTTGTTTGTGTATCTATGACAATTTTATAAATGAAAACTTAAAACATTTAAAAATAAAAATCATGAAAAACACTATCAAAAAAACTATAGGATTAATCTTATTAGTAACAGTAATGATTGCTATTAGTACAAGTTGCGGACCCGATCCAGAACCGGAAAAAGATGACAAATGCGATTATCAAGGATTTACCTACACAAATACATCGAACAATAGTCAAACTTCTATTCCTGAAGCGGAATTGACTACTGAATTATTTCCTTCAAGTTCATCAATAGAAATATACAAAACAACGGATCCAGGTAATATGAATTTTTCAACCGGTGTTATTACAGATGGCGGAACCGGTACCGGCACCTTAAACTACAATGGTTCAACTATCAGTGTCAATGTCACTTGCCAAAAAGCCGGAACAGCGGTCGGAGATGAATTCCGCTACGATGTAACGGGTACAAACCTCGAAGCACAATTTTGTGTAGAAGTCGATCAAGTACATTAACAATATACACATCAATTATACTGATTTCTGATAATCATCTGAAACCAGTATAATTTGATAAATTCCTATAAGCAACAAACAAGCTCCTCAAAAATAAACGAAAGGAGTAAACCGAAAATCCTGAAGAGAGTAGGGCAATTTAATAATTTATAAAAATGAAAAAAACAGTTTTAATTCTATTTGCAATAATTGCAATTATCAACACTTCTTGTGGAGAAAAAGAAGATGACCCCAAAGAAGAAGCTTGTGAAATTGGCATCAAATACAAAATGGATGGCAATGAGGTTTCATATCCTAACTCCGGCGTGACAGCCGAAATCTATCCCAATGACCCAAATGTCGGGAAAATTTATGATATATGGGCTAATGGGTTTTACTTCCACTCATCCGTAGCCGAACAAGGACAAACTTGCGGATTTGTAGATGATTGGCTAACCGAAGAAGGCGCCAACATTGCCGCATGGACACAAATGCAAGACAAAAATTTTGCATTTACCATTGATGAAGAAGCTTCGGCAGTAGGAGACAATGTCAAAATAAAATTCTTTGGAAGTTTTAACGATAACGGCACCATACATCAGATTACAGAAGGAGTGATTTGTACGACTATTGATATCTTGCATTGATGTGTTGCGGAACCACTTCCAAAATAATTACAAGACCTACTAGTTTTTTTTAACCTAGTGGATCTAAATAATTAATTTTCAACACTTAACTTACAAGTAAACTGATGTCTAGTGGTATCCTTAAAAAAAATAAATTTAAACCTAAAAGTAAATTTCATGAAAAAAATAATTATACAATTAACAATTCTATTTCTGACTATCACCGTGTATAGTCAGGAAAAAGGACTAGATATCTCCGTTATGGGAGGTATTTCCCAACCGATGGGAAGCTACAAAACAGAAACCGTACCTGATGTTACCGAAGATAGAATTGGTGCTGTTTATGACTTTATCGGTTATGATAAAACCCGAAAAGGCAATATGTTTTACAACTTAGATGTCAATTACCGGTTTGGTAAATTTGGTATGGGATTGAGTTTGGGTAATTTCAGTCACGAAATATCCGAATACAGCTATCACACACCTTTTAAAACTTCGTTTGAAGGTGGCAACCTATCCGGAACTTATTACGGTATAGGACCCAACTACAATATGAGTTTTTCAAAACTCAATTTTGCCATGATGCTCCGTGCCGGTATGGCTAATTACAAATATGACGGATTTAAAGGGTTTTATGCCGAAGATGATGTTACGGCACCGGTAAATATCTTGGAATCGGAAATGAAAATTGATGCCAAAACAAGTATGACATATAGCTCAATTGGCATAAAACTGTCCTACCCTATCTCAAAGAATTTGTCTGTTTTTACCAAATTTGATTATTTGATGACTTTAGGTAAAGGTTTGGAAGTAGAAGATACTTATTATCTGCCGGTTGATATGAATCAAAATGATACCATTTCTGCGTTTGATGTAGCACATTTTACCATAGAGGAATTTAAGAGAGAACAAAACCGTTTTATCAAACCGACTATGTTGCATGTCGGTGTGGGATTGACTTATAATATACCTTTTGGGAAGTCAAAACGACCTGCAAAAAGTATAAAAACAAGTATGGTAAAGAGTCCTCTAAAGGACAATAAAAAAGATGATGAACAAAAAATTGTTTTAACTAGTCCTGAAAATAATGCACATTTTGAAAATCAGGATGAGATTAAAAGATTTAGTTGGAAAGTTGTGGGTAAACCGTTTAATAATCCTAAATATTTTATTGAAGTAAGACCTTTAAACAAAACAGGACGTACTTACTTTGCAACTACAGAAAAAATGCAAATATCACCCAAAGCAATATTTGGCGATGCTAAACCTACAGATCAATTTGTATGGCGAGTGACGGAACAACATTCAGGAACCGGTTCAAATCCTCGTTCATTATTTTTCGACCAGTGCGAATTTGATTTTAATATTGATAATGTTTCTATCGAATGCAAGGGTTACGAAGGTAATAAACGCAAATACAAAATTTGTTTTGATGCTACCTATTCCGGCAGTACTGGAGATTTAACCTATGCTAATACCGGTAGCGGATTGTCCGTATATGATCAAAATTATACGGCATTGACATACACACTTACCGGAACAAATACGACACTGCAAACTCAAATCGGCAGCACCGCCTCAACAGTAAATTACTGTTTTGAAACATTGGTAGATAATACCGTAACCGCCATTGGTTTCGGTTTGCAAGGAGACGATTTAGACCCTTCGCCTGCCATAACCTGTCAGCCCGGTGCCAGCAACGGTATTGACGACTTACCGGATTGTTTGTGTGATGAATGTGATAGAATAGAAATCTCAACCGGCGATTTCAATATTCAAGCAGACAATCAAAATCCCGGTATCTTTACTTTTGACGGCAATATTAATGTAAACGTTCCGGTCTATGGCATAGAAATGCAAATTGTTTCTATGAACTACAATTCAAATCCGGATACATGCAGTCAAGGTGTGACAAGTGTGGAAACTTCAGGCATCTTTTTACATGCCGGTACTACCATCAATAATTCCGGTAGTATTATCTTCTTCAACGAATCGGCATCACAAAGCCCGAATTCTAACACCAATGCTTCCAAGGATATTAAATATATCAGCAACTCGGCTTTAAACGGCAATATCCCGGTGCATTTGAATATCGGTTTGCCACAAGCATTAAACGGATTGAGCCCCGATTGTTGTCAAATAGACTATACGGTATGTCTTAAAATAAGTGTGTTTTATGAAGATGGTACTTGTAAGACTTGTGATATAACCAAATGTTTCAATTTTAACAATCAATAAACAGTATATTATGAAATCAAATATATATATCAAACAGATTTTTGTGCTCCTATTAGTATGGATAAGTACAAGCATATACGGACAAAATTTTACGCCGATACAGTTAAATACCGCGCCCAATACGGCATCTTGCACCTCTGACGGTAGTACTTTTACTGCCAGTGTGCCTAGTGAAGTATTGTCCGGAGATAATATCCCGTTAAATATAACTATCCCGGGAACATTAGACCCTACTTGTGATGTTGATATCAGTATCAATTATTCAAGTCCCAATAACAAACTGCAATATGTAACGTCTTCCAATGTTGCTTTTACATCCACTTCCGGAAGTATCGGTACTACAAATCCCTTACCGGGAAATGACGGTAGGAATTTTAATATATTCTTTAAGTTTCCCAACTGGACAACTTGTGACGGCGAAACCGGCACCTTTGATATTACATTTAACACTTGTAACGGTAGTTGTAACTTACAAGTTCAAGTTGTGGCAAGAGCCGATAATTATTGGACCGTCAAAAAATCATTTGTTGCAGGAAATGCTGTATGTGGTATATCAAAATGGAGAGTTGATGTGAGCAATAATAATCCCAATCCATCTAATCACGGAAATTACAAAATCAACGGCACTATTGCAGAAACCACGAGTTTACCAGTCATAGGGGCAAGCTCCTATCCTCTAAATACAAGCTATGGATATAATACTAGATATTTCTATATTAAAAACTGTCAAAATGCCGGGACAACCATTACCAATACAGTGCATTACTCTTTTAGTTTGGGTGACAATTGTGGCGTTTTTGAAGGAGATGTAACTGCAGACTCCCCACCGTTAGTTGCTCCAAATGCCAATATAAGCTTTACAAAAACGGTTTTGTCTTCATCAGGCGTTATGGATTACAGTAATGGTATATATAATATATCTGCCGGTTGCCAAGGATATTATTACATACAAGTATATAATAACGGAAATACTATTTGGAATATTCAAAGTATTACAGATGCATTTCCGGCAGAAATTACAATTACCAGTTTTGGTCAACCTACCGGTTTTTCAACGCCACAACTCCCTCCGCCAAATGCGGGTGCAGGCACTTTTACTTGGACAGCCTCAGGTGGCGGATATGACTTATACCCCGGACAATCACTTGGTTTTCAAGTTTATTTTACCGTTGATAATGTCCCTAACGGCACTATTGTAACAAATAATGCCACGCTTCACTACCAAAGCGGAAGTGTTAACAGTAACAATGGTGGCGGGAATAGTACCAGTTGTCAAGGTGTTAATTGTCCTAGCGTTGATAACAGTGTTCATAATGAAAACACGTCTGTACAATTTAAAGTTGTAGAACCTTTTCCGGTTGAAATATTAAAAAAGTGTATCAAGAACCCATCTCCGTCAAATATTTATAATGTTGGAGATATCATTCATTTTTCTTACTTGGTCAGTAATGCCGGTTCAGCTAGTTTAAACACAAGTTTAAATGACATATTGAGCTTACCGGGACAAAATTTGCAGTTAGACCCATCAAGTCTTACTTATAATTATTATCCTAATCAATATTATAATCCATATTGTGGAACTTATTATAATCCACAACCACCCGCTTCTGTAGGTGTCAGTATTACTTCGAATACATCCGACTTGCAAAATCCCATTATAAACATTAATAACTTACCGGGCAACTGTCAATTAAATAAAGCTAATATTTTAGAAGTTAAATTTGACGCTATCGTATTAGCTCAAAATTACGGCAATAAAACCAATACGGTAAAATCAAGTCACGACCATCAAAGTTCTGTAAATTACACCATTGACCAAAATGGTGTTTTTGAAATTGAAAAGCGTGCAGACCAAGAGTTTGTAGATGCCGGTGGTAGTTTTAACTACATCATAGAAGTTACCAACAGTGGTAGTGTCGCCTTAGACCATATCAGCATTTCTGACAATTTGCCTTCGTGTGTCAATTTGCAACAAGGTATCAGCGTCAAAGATATGGCAGGCAACAGTATTAATTATACCACTAACGGGTCGCTAAATATTGATCTGGATTCAACAACGCAATTATCTCCGGCTGAAACTTTTACCATCACTATTCCGGTGGTTAAATCCGGTGGCGGTAATTGTTGTAACGAGAGCGTGACGGCACATGGTACTATGGTTACCAGCGGTGTAGTATTAGAAACCAATAACGGCTCGGCGGACCAACCGGCAGCCTGTGTCAAAAGTATGCAATGTTGTGACATACCTGACTTTGAAGCACACCTGTATGACAATGGTGACGGCACCTACAATGTAAGCCTCAACGGCGGTACTGTGCCTATCCAACAGGTTGATGTTTCGGTTATTGATTATCACGTAGAATATAATCAAAGAGATTGCAAACCTCAAGATATGGGTATTTTTGGTAATCTTTCTACCAACAGTGTTAATTTAGACGGATTGTTACTGGATACCAACACCAATAACACGGCTAATTTGACTTGGAAACCGGGTAATCCGGCGGTCTTAAATTCCGGTTTTGATTTTACTATTTCCAAGCCCAATGTCCTCGATTTGGAATGTTGTAAAGCTGACTTTTATTTCTGTTTGAAAGTTACGGTAAAAGATGTCAATTGTAATGTTTGTCAAAAAGTAATATGTACAGAGCCAAAAGAGGAACCTTGCGAATTGAGTATAAGAAATGTCAATGATCAATATTGTAATGGCGATGATATCAATATCCAATGGTCAGGCAGTAACACCGGCGGTTCGGTTGATATAATTTTGGTACCGCAATCCGGTGGTAGCAATATCCAAATAGCAACCAACCAACCGGAATCCGGTAATTTAACATGGAGTATTCCGCAAAATATTAAACCTTGTGGTGGAAAGTGGAAAATTATGATTGTAGATACTGATAACCGAGAGTGTGGTGCCATTTCCAATATATTTGTTATCAATTGCTGTCATACTTGCGATTGCGGTTCTTGGCAATCTCATGAAATTAATGTTAATAAAAAAATCATATTTACACCTCATGATGATACTGCAATACAGAAAAAAAATCTCCATTATGACCAAATTGATTTATATGATAATAAATCTGTTGCCTGTGGCAAAACACTTTATATGAATCAATCAGGTAACTACACCTTTACCGCACCGGTATATCAATGTAGTTCTGAAGATTGTCAAGTTACTTATAAATGGCATATTGATTATATGGAAAATGGTCAAAATATCCATCAAGATGGTATAGGAAATCAGTTCTCATATAATTTAAATGCGGGAAATAGCATTCATCATAACAGAACTTACCATGTCAGCTTTACGCCTGTTTGTGGCGGTAAAGAATGTAAGCCGTGTTCTATAACGGTCTCATTTGATAAAGAGTTGAATCCTCATGAAAATCCCCGACGTTAAATATCGGTTGATAAAACCGAAATTAAGTCATTAAACTTATATCAAAAAAATAAGCGCCTGAATGGGCGCTTATTTTTGTTTTATGATAAAAAGTTTACTAGAAAATATACCGCAATCCGGCTTGCACTTGCCAACGGGAACGTAAGCTGTAATCGTTGTAGAAGGTTTGTTTCAAGCTGGTATCAAAAGTATAAACAGGGTCGTCAACACCGTCACCGTTTACATCAGAGAAACTGACGCCGATGGGCTGTTTATTAGTCGGTAATTTGACCACACCCCAATCACTTCTCAACAAGTTGCCGAGGTTTAAGATATTCAAATTAAATTGAATTCTTTGGGCACCTTTTAAATGATAAGATTGGGTTAATTTTAAATCGATTTTACTTCTCCA
>WFZY01000096.1 GCA_015489265.1 Flavobacteriaceae bacterium
ATTGCATAATTAATTGTCCGGTAGTGGTTTCTCCTGTAAAAGCAACCTTGTCAACTCCGGCATGTGATGCTAAAGGTTTTCCGGCTTCAGGACCAAAACCATGGATAATATTAATTACACCGGGAGGGAAAACATCAGCAATTTTTTCCATCAGTAAAGTGGCACTGGCAGGTGTCTGCTCAGCTGGTTTAAGAATAACCGTATTACCTGCTGCTAAAGCCGGTGGCAGTTTCCAAGACAACATCAATAGTGGAAAATTCCAAGGTATAATTTGAGCCACAACTCCCATAGGTTCTTTTATAATTAATGATAGGGTGTTTTCATCAAGTTCACTTGCTGAACCTTCCTCTGCACGAATAGCGGCAGCAAAATAACGCCAATGGTCAGCAGCCAATGGCACATCAGCATTTAGGGTTTCTCTAATAGGTTTACCGTTATCAGCGGTTTCAACAACGGCAAATTCTTCTAAATTTTCTTCAATTATATCTGCAACTTTATTTAACAATCTGGCTTTTTCAGTAGGCGATACCTTTTCCCAAGCATCTTTGGCTGCATTGGCGGCTGCAACGGCATTATTAACATCTTCTTTTTTAGAACGTGGGTATTTAGCTAAAAAGCTGTTGTCAATAGGTGAATAATTGTCAAAATATTCACCGCCGACCGGTTCTACAAATTTGCCGTTAATAAAGTTACCATACTTTTCTTTAAATTTAGGTTTTGAATAAATCATAGTGAGTTAATTGGTTTTAAATTTTGCCTACTCTTTTCAAGATTTTCGGCTGCCTCTTTTAAAATTTTGATTAAAATAGGCATATTTTTTTATATAGAGTGTTAAAAATTATTAATAACTTCATTTTTAACATAATAAAAAGAAAATTGTAATTTTTTGTGAATTTTCGTAAAAAAAATATAAAAAGCTGCTTAAAGTCATTTTTTTAAGCAGCTTTGCTTGGTGTTATTCAAATAAGAACGTAGTGATATATAAATTACTAAGAGATAAAAAGATGGAGTGGTATAACATTCCACCCCTGACTTTTGTCGGGAACAAACAGGTAGAAATACCCTAAATTTGTTGAGTATTACTCAGTCGTATAAAATGTCACGAAATTTTCGGGTTAATATGATAAAGGTTTTATCAAAGACTCAATTTGCCGGAATACCGACTAAAACAAGGGTTCCGTCATTTCCTTAGGTTTTGGCAGTCCCATAATTTTTAAAATGGTCGGGGCTACATTAGCCAAAATACCATCTTTTAAGTCGGGCTTTAATTCTTTGTCTATTAAAATTACCGGAACCGGATTGGTGGTATGTGCCGTGTTGGGTGAGCCATCGGGGTTAATCATATTTTCGGCATTGCCGTGGTCGGCAAGAATGATGACGGCATAGTCGTGCTTTAAAGCTTCATCTACAATTTTTTGAACGTTTTTATCGACGGTTTCCGCCGCTTTTTTAGCCGCTTCAAAGACGCCGGTATGTCCGACCATATCGCCGTTGGCAAAATTTAAGACAATTAAATCCGCCGTTTCATTTTTGATTTCGGGCAAAAGCGCTTCTGTTACTTCATTAGCACTCATTTCGGGTTTTAAATCGTAAGTAGCCACTTTTGGTGATGGAATCAAAATGCGTTTTTCGCCTTTAAATTCTTGTTCTTTACCGCCCGAAAAGAAGAAAGTTACATGTGGATATTTTTCAGTTTCGGCTATGCGGATTTGCTTTTTACCGGCTTTGGCAAGTAATTCGCCAAGAGTATCTTTCAAATCTTCTTTCGGATAGGCCACTTTGATGCCTTTAAAATTCTCATCATAAATAGTCATGGTGACAAAATGCAGCGGTAAGGTTTTCATACCGTATTCGGGCATGTCTTCTTGGGTTAAAACTTTGGTGAGTTCGCGTCCGCGGTCGGTTCTGAAATTGTAAAAAATAACCGTATCACCGGGTGTAATCTTTCCTATTGGTTGACCGTTTTCATCTACGTGAACAATGGGTAAAATAAATTCGTCGGTTACCCCTTCTTTATAGCTTTCTTCAACCGCTTTAATCAAATCGGTAGCGGGTTTACCTTCACCATTGACCAACAAATCATAAGCTTTTTTGACCCGTTCCCAACGATTATCACGGTCCATAGCATAGTAGCGTCCGATAACCGATGCTATTTTGACCGGTGTATTTTTGATATACTCTTGTATTTCTTTCAAAAATTCAATCCCCGAATGCGGATCGACATCACGACCATCCATAAAGGCATGAATATATGCCGGGACATTGTATTTTTTAGCCATTTGTACCAAAGCTTTCAAGTGGTCGATATGCGAATGTACGCCACCATTGGAAAGCAATCCTAAAAAATGGACTGCTTTACCGTTTTTCTTAGCGTATTCAAATGCTTCTTTTAACACTTGATTTTCAAAAAAACTACCGTCTTTAATGGCTTTATTAATTTTGACCAAGTCTTGATAGACGATGCGTCCGGCACCCAAATTCATATGACCGACTTCCGAGTTACCCATTTGTCCTTCGGGCAGTCCGACATTTTCACCGGATGTATATAGTTTGGCGTGTGGATATTTTTTTATTAGTTCGTCCATAAAGGGCGTATGTGCTTGTGCAATAGCTGATACTTTCGGGTTTTGAGTAATACCCCAACCGTCTAATATGATTAAAATAACTTTTTTGCTCATAATCTGATTTTATGAATGCAAAGTTATGCTATAAATCTGAAAATGTTTGTAAAGATTTTATTAAATGTAACGGAATTTGTTTATTTTCGTTGAAATATAAAATACATCTATAAAAGCTAATCTATGAAAAAACTAATTTTATTGATTTTACCATTAATCATACTTACCTCCTGCCAAATTACCGAAGAAGTTTACTTTAACAAAAACGGAAGTGGCACCTACAATCTTAAAATGAATATGAGTGGCATGATACAAATGATGAAAGATATGGTTGAAAATGATAGTATTAAAAAACGTGAAAATACATCGAAAAACAGACAAATGAAAAAAAGAGATACTATTATTCTTTTTGCCGACATATTGAAAGAAAAGAAGGATAGTATTAAGAATTTATCAAAGGAAGAACGAAAATTTTTAGAGAGTCTAAAAGATGCTAAAATGCAAATACATCTCGATGAAGCCA
>WFZY01000097.1 GCA_015489265.1 Flavobacteriaceae bacterium
CAACATAACACCGAAGTAAATGTCGTTGTGCAGTAGGTACAAAATTAATTTAAAAAATATGAAACCGCTCGATTTGTTTGGGCGGTTTTTTTGTTAAAAAATTGGTGTATTTTTGCAAAAATATGAGTTTTGTTCGTTAGATTCATCAAAAAATATAAATTTGTTATAACTTTTAGCTTAGTTTTCGGGCTATTTGTATATGGCTATGCGCCTAATTTTATTGTAGAAATCCGAAATCCTTTGATTGTATTTGCTCGCAAAAGCTTTTATGATACAGGATTTAAACCGGCAACTGACGATTTGTTCAAGTTTCGTTTTAAAACCCAAGATAACTTAACTTTAACTGCTGATATTTATCAAATTCCATATCCCAAAGCCAATATCATTTTATTACATGGTATTCGTTCCAATAAAGAACATTGGCACAATATGGCGCTTTGGCTTAACCGGAATGGTTACACTGCTATTGCCTTGGATATGAGAGCCCATGGTGAAAGTCAAGGCGCTTATTGCAGTTTCGGGTATTATGAAAAACAAGATGTTTCTGCGCTGATTGACACTTTGCAGGCGCAAGGTTTTAAGCAAAATTTCGGTATTTGGGGGCATTCCTTAGGGGCTGCGGTGGCACTACAAGCTTTGGCTGTTGACAAACGTTTGAAATTTGGTATTATTGAGAGTAGTTATGCCGATTTTAAACAAATTACCAAAGCTTACAGCCGGTATTATTTGCATTTTTCATCGGACTTTTTAAATAACTTTTTATTGGAACGCGCTGCTGAAAAAGCTGGTTTTCCGTTGAATCAAGTCAATCCGGTGGATTATTGCGCCCGCATTGAACAACCGGTGATGCTTGTGCATGGCACAGCCGATAGGAAAATTAATGTGAAAAATGCCCGGATTCTATATGACAATATTGCCGGTAAGCAAAAACAACTGGTATTAATCAAAGGTGCCGGACACACTAATATTCATCAGGTAGGGGGAAGGTTTTATAAAGATAAAGTTTTGACTTTTTTGAATAAATATTCGGGGAAAACATCCTTGTAAATTTTTCCGGATAAGAATTTATCTAAGAAATAACCTAAATTAGAGTTAGATGAAAGTTTGTAGTTAAAAGATAAACAATAAAAACTTGAAAAAATGATATTATGATAATATTACGGGAAATATTTTCGGCAATAAAAAAAAGTCAAAGGATTTAAAAAAAAATAACAAAAATCAATAATCTGGTATATTTTATTTTCTATTTTTGTCGAAATACTGAAAAAAATATAATTTCATGAGCACAGAAGCTTTAAAAAAAGATAAAAAAACGCTCGATCACGTTGTGATTCGATTTGTAGGTGACTCCGGTGACGGTATGCAGTTGACCGGCACACAGTTTTCTACATCTGCAGCATTATTAGGTAATGATGTTGCTACATTCCCCAATTATCCATCTGAAATCAGAGCCCCGCAAGGAAGTTTGTATGGTGTTTCCGGTTTTCAGGTCAATATCGGACAAACTGAAATCAGCACTCCGGGTGATGATTTGGATTTATTAGTCGCCATGAATCCGGCAGCTTTAAAAACCAATATTAAAGATTTGAAACCGGGACATATGGTAATTGTTGATGCCGATGCTTTTACCAGAAGCAATTTGCAAAAAGCCAAATATGAATCCAATCCTTTGGAAGACGGCTCTTTATCTAATTACAATGTGGTTCCCGTTCCAATGACTTCTTTAACGCGTGAAGCTTTAAAAGATACCGGTTTGGACAGCAAAAGTATGACGCGAAGCAAAAATATGTTTGCGTTGGGTATGTTGTATTGGCTATATAGCAAAGACCCTAAATATACTGAAGCATTTCTAAAAAAGAAATTTAAAAATAAGCCGAAAGTAGTAGAAGCTAATATCAAAGCTTTAAAAGCCGGTTATCATTTTGCCGATACTTTAGAGTTGATGCCAACACATTATGTGATTGGACCGGCTGAAAAAGAAAAAGGAACTTATCGCATCATTATGGGTAACCAAGCAACCGCTTGGGGTTTTATGGCAGCAGCTGAAAAATCAGGACTACAATTGTTTTTGGGTTCTTATCCTATTACACCGGCTACCGATATTTTACACGAATTGGCTAAATGGCGTAATTTGAACGTTACAGCATTTCAAGCAGAAGATGAAATTGCCGGTATCAGTTCGGCTATCGGCGCATCATTCGCCGGAAAATTAGCCATCACGACTACTTCCGGTCCGGGTTTGGCGCTTAAAGGTGAAGCGCTTGGATTGGCAATCATGTTGGAAATACCTTTGGTTGTCGTCGATGTACAACGTGGTGGTCCTTCAACCGGTTTGCCGACCAAAACAGAGCAATCCGATTTGATGCAAGCTATGTACGGTCGAAACGGTGAAAGTCCTGCTATTGTAATTGCTGCCAAATCACCGGCTGACAGTTATGATATGGCATTTATGGCAGCCAAATTGACTTTGGAACACATGACTCCCGTCATTTTATTGACTGACGGTTATATCGGTAACGGTTCGGAACCATGGCGTATCAAAACTTTAGATGAGATGCCGGATATTAAAACTTATCAAATTACCGAGTACATGGAAGATTTCCATCCTTATAAACGTGACCCCAAAACTTTGGCACGACCTTGGGCAATTCCGGGAACACCGGGACTGGAACATGTTATCGGTGGACTTGAAAAAGATAAAATAGAAGGAACCGTTTCGCAAGATCCGTTAAATCACCAAGAAATGGTTAAACTTAGAGCCGAAAAAGTGCGTAAAGTCAAGGATTTTATTCCACCGCTTGAAGCCGAATTTGACCAAGAAGGCGATTTGCTCGTTGTTGGTTGGGGCGGCACTTATGGTAGCTTAAAAACCGCCGTTAAACGTTTCAGAGAAGAACATCCGGAATACAAAGTCGGTTTAGCACATTTTTCATATATCAATCCGTTACCGCATGGCGTTGATAAAACTTTTTCAAAATACAAAAAGATTATCGTACCGGAATTGAATATGGGACAATTTGCCGACTTATTACGTATGAATTATCCAAAATTTGATTATATCAAGTACAATAAAGTTCAAGGATTACCTTTGGGTTCTGAAGAACTGATTCAAAAATTTAAAGAAATACTTAAAGACGCTTAATTATGACTACAAATATCAAATATACATTCAAAGATTTTGCCAGTGACCAAGATGTCAGATGGTGTCCGGGTTGTGACGATTATGTTATTTTGAGATCTATTCAGAAAGCTTTACCCGAAATCGGTAAGAAAAAGGAAGATATCGTATTTATTTCCGGTATCGGCTGTTCATCTCGATTTCCGTATTATATGGATAATTACGGTATTCATGGTATTCACGGTCGTGCGGCAGCTATTGCTACCGGTACCAAATTGTCTAATCCGAATCTCAGTGTTTGGGTTGCTTCCGGTGACGGCGATGCTATGGCTATCGGTGGTAATCACTTTATCCATGCTATTCGTAGAAATATCAACCTGAATTATGTTTTGTTTAATAATGAAATTTACGGTTTGACCAAAGGTCAATTTTCGCCTACTTCACTATTAGGACAAAAAACCAAATCGTCACCTTATGGCAATGTGCAAGCGCCTTTTAATCCGGGCGAATTAGCTATTGGAGCACAAGCCAAATTTTTTGCCCGTGCCGCCGGTAACGATGCCAAACTACAAACCAAATTGTATATTGAAGCCGATAAACATAAAGGTTTTGCCTTGGTAGAAATCTTACAAAATTGTGTTATTTTTAACGATGGTGCCTATAAAGATATTGCCGATAAATCCGTTAAAGAAGATGCGCAATTGGTAGTAGAACACGGTAAGCCAATGATTTTTGGTAAAAACAAAGATAAAGGTATCGTATTAGACGGTATGAAACTCAAAGTTGTTAAAATAGGAGAAAACGGTATTACCGAAGATGATATATTGGTACATGATGCCAAAGAAAAAGATCCGACTTTACACTTGGCTTTAATCAATATGAAAGCTCCGGTTGTAATGGGAGTTATCAGAGCGGTTGAAGAACCGACGCTCGAAGACCGTGAAGAAAAAGCTACGGCATATGCCAAAGAAGTTAATCCTATTAATAGTTTTAATGATTTGTTATTCTCAGGACAAACTTATGAAGTCAAATAGTTTAATTTGAAGCTAAAAATACATTAAAGAAAGTCGCTTATTTACAAGCGGCTTTTTTATTTTTTTGTCATATACATTAAAATTGTATTTTTGTTGCACCCAAAATAAACAAACTATGATTTTAATAGCTGATGCCGGTTCTACCAAAACGGCTTGGATGATGGTCAATAACGAGCGTATGATCATCGGAAAATTTGAATCCGGCGGACTCAATCCGACAGTTTTTGACAATGAAACGATGAGTAAAAATATCGCTCGCAATAATGAAATATTACAACATGCCCATTATATCAGAGAAATACATTTATATGGATCCGGTGTTGACGATTCGGTAGCACGACAAAAATTAGAAAAGGTATTGTCCGGTATTTTTGATAAAGCCGATATTCATATTTATTCCGATATGTTAGGGGCAGCTCGTGCCACAGCCGGCAATGAACCCGGATTGGTTTCCATACTTGGTACCGGTTCTAATTCTTGCTATTATGACGGAAATGATATCGTTAAAAGTATCGGGTATATGGGCTATTTACTTATGGACGATGCATCCGGAAACTGGTTTGGAAAACAACTACTTCGGGATTATTTCTTTAACAAAATGCCTAAGCAGATAATGCAACAATTTAAATCGGAATATAAAATAAAACCCGACAAAGTTATTACCAATTTATATCAAAGACCGCAACCTAATACTTATTTGGCATCTTTTGCCCCTTTTATGAAAAAACACTACAAAAGTAAATATATCAAAGATTTATTGTATCGGGGTTTTGAAAAATTTGTAACTCAAGAATTATCAGCATACGACAACTATAAAGACTTACCTTTACATTTCAACGGTTCCATAGCATACATTTTTAAAAAAGAATTGTTGGAAGTTATTGAAAAACACGGTTTAAAAGCCGGAAAAATTATAAAAAATCCGGTGGAAGAATTAATAGATTTCCACGTATAACTCAATTAGTTTTAGTAATTTTGTCAAATTAAATTTAACGGATTTATGGAACCGAATTTATCCAATCGTATTAAGACTTTGTCTACGTCGCAAACCATTGCTATGGCGGAGCGTGCAGCTGAACTCAAGGCCGAAGGTGTCGATATCATCAGCTTAAGTTTGGGGGAACCAGATTTTGACACCCCGGATTATATAGTTGAAGCGGCTAAAAAAGCCATGGATGAACACTATTTTAAGTATCCGCCCATAGTCGGTTATAAAGATGTGCGCAAAGCCATTGTTCGTAAGTTAAAACGTGACAATCATTTAAATTACACTATTGATCAAATAGTCGTGTCCAACGGTTCCAAACAATCTATTTTCAATGCCGCCATGGTATTGGTTAGTCCGGGCGATGAAGTTTTGTTACCGGCACCTTATTGGGTCAGTTATTTTGAAATTACCAAATTAGTCGGTGGAATACCGGTTCCTATTAAAACAACTATTGCCAATGATTTTAAGATTACACCCGAACAACTCGAGCAAGCCATAACTCCTAAAACCAAATTGATGATTTTCAATACGCCCAGCAATCCCAGTGGCTCGGTTTATACCAAAGCCGAATTGGCTGCCTTGGGCGAAGTGTTGGAAAAATACCCCAATGTTTATGTGATTTCTGATGAAATCTACGAGTATATCAATTTTACCGGCAATTTTGCCAGTTTTGCAGAAATAGATAGCATCAAAGACAGGGTCGTTACTATCAACGGTGTGTCAAAGGCATTTGCTATGACCGGTTGGCGCGTAGGATATATGGCGGCACATCCGACGATTGCCAAAGCTTGT
The DNA here is from genome assembly GCA_015489265.1 of Flavobacteriaceae bacterium. Taxonomy (GTDB): domain Bacteria; phylum Bacteroidota; class Bacteroidia; order Flavobacteriales; family Flavobacteriaceae; genus WGBX01. The sequence continues at coordinate 5,933 of WFZY01000097.1, forward strand.
GCCAAAATACAGAGTCAAGTGACATCCGGTGCCAATTCGATAGCCCAAAAAGCTATTATTGCTGCTTTAGACGGTGGCAAAGAAAAAATTCAATATATGATAGATGCTTTTGACGAACGCCGGCAGTTAGTTTACCAATTACTGAAAGATATTCCCGGATTTAAAGTCAATATGCCAACCGGTGCATTCTACTTTTTTCCGGATGTTTCTGAATTTTTCGGTAAAACATTAAATGGCGTCACGATTAACAATGCGACGGATTTATCGATGTATCTGCTCGAAAAAGCCAAAGTGGCAACCGTAACAGGTGATGCGTTCGGTAATCCCGAATGTTTGCGTTTTTCATATGCCACCGGCAAATCAGAACTCAAAGAAGCTTTAAGACGCGTCAAAGAAGCATTAAAATTTTAATTTATTTAGCAAAACTTTTTTCAAAAATGGGGATAGACGTCAAGCCGTATAAAGATCAAGAGAGCAGTCGTAAGGAACAAGTAACCCGGATGTTTGATAATATTTCCGGTAATTATGATTTTATGAACCGTTTGATGACTTTCGGTATCGATGTCAAATGGCGAAAAAAAGTCGTTAAAATGGTAGCGGAAACCAAGCCACGAAAAATCTTGGATATAGCTACCGGAACCGGCGATTTTGCGATAATGTTAGCAGAAATTAAACCGGATAAAATCGTTGGTTTGGATATCTCTCAAGGGATGTTGGAAGTAGGAAAGAAAAAAGTAGCTGAAAAAGATTTGGACCATTTGATAGAAATGGTGTTGGGCGATTCTGAAAATTTGCCTTTTGAAGACGATAGCTTTGATGCCGTAACCGTTGGCTTCGGGGTTAGAAATTTTGAAAATTTAGATAAGGGCTTACAAGAAATCAACCGCGTATTGCGACCGGGTGGTATTTTTGTGGTGTTGGAAACTTCACAACCGGAAAAATTTCCGTTTAAACAAGGATATAAATTTTATTCAAAATATATCATTCCGTTTTTAGGGCGTCTATTTTCAAAGGATAAGAATGCTTATGAATATTTGCCCGAGTCGGCAGAATCTTTTCCGTATGGACAAGCTTTCAACAATATTTTGAAAAAAAATCAGTTTAAATCAGTGCAAAACTATCCGTTAATGTTTGGTGCTGCCAGTATTTATAAGGCATTTAAATAAACTGTATAAAAATTTTAATACACAAATAAAACTAAAACATTGCCAATGAAAAACAGATTTGGTCAAATATTACTACTGATTCTAATTGTATCGGGTTATGCCATGCAAGCCCAATATACCGATGATATTCCAAAAAATCGACCGTTTTTTGATAAGAAAACCATTTCTTGGGGCTATTATTTCGGGATGAATTTTTATGATTTTAAAATCAGCTATGACCGGCAATATGAGCACATTATCCAAGAAACCCACCCCGGATTTCAAGTGGGTTTGGTCGGTAATTTGAATCTCAATCCTTGGGTCAGTATCCGGACGGAACCCGGTGTGTTTTTTACCAACAGAAAACTCATCTTTAGAAATCTGTTGACACCGAAAGACAGTATCAGAGAAATTACCTCAAACTACGTTCAAATCCCTTTGTCGGTTAAGTTCAATACGATTCGTTATGGTAATATCCGCCCTTATATCACCGGTGGAATTGTTTTTGCTCACAATTTGAATTCTTGGGAAGATTCTAACAACGATAATGCAGCCGGCAGGTTTAGAATGCATACCAATGTTTGGATGTATGAAGTCGGTATCGGATTGGAAATGTACTTGTTCTATTTCAAATTTACGCCGAGTATCCGCGGCGTGTTTTCGTTGCAAGACGAGTTGGTCAGAGACAACGACCCTAACAGCCCTTGGACAAGCCATATCGAATACATGATGACACGTGGGGTATATATTAATTTGACTTTTGAATAATTTCTTGATTTTTATTCCTCAATTCCTCAAATTATAAGCAGGAGTAAACACAGAAATATTAAATAACATAAAAAGTGTATAGTATTCTATGAAATACAAAAAATCCTCATTTCCTCAATAAATCAAACCCACATGACAGACATTCGTATCAAAGAACATCTCGAGTATGAAGATTTCCTGAAAAGTGCTTTCCCCGATGTAGTCAAACCCATCTATAAAAAACGTTTGTTTATCATCAATATGGCTTTTGGTGTGTTGTTTATTTTAGCCACAATTTATCTTTTTACACAAAGTATCCAAAACGGTATTGCATTTAAAACCATGCATTATTTTTACTTGTTTTTTGCTTTACTTTTCCCTTTCTTGGCTTTTTATCTGATGCGAAAAGAGAAAAAATTTTATTATGATTTGGTCGATAAAATTAATGCTTTGGAAACCGAATATATTTTTTCCGGTGATACTATAAAAGTCAAGAGTAAGCAAGCGGAATTGGATTATAAGGTAAATGAGATTAAACGCGTGGAAGATTTACCAAAATGGTTGATTTTTATATTCAAAAACGATGAAAGAATTGCCATATACAAGCCCAATATTCCTGCCGAAGCACTTAAAGTTTTAAAAGAAAAATTTCAGAAATACCGTTTAAAAAACTTCTAAAATCAGCGTTCCTTACTTCGGTATTCTCAGCATAAGTGTTCGGCGTTCGATGTTTAACTTTGACCATATTTATAAAATAGTACTATTTTCAAATAAAAATTAGTCCGGAATATTTGGTATTTCCTATTTATTGGGACAGTTAGAGACAATATATACCAATGCTACATGAAAATAATCCAATTGATTGGTTTATATTGAATGTGCAAGCAATATAATACGAAAAATACAGGTTGTACCTATGGCACTTTCTCTTTGTGTATTGATATAATATGCTATAAACAGCTTGCCTTTACAAGGCATAGGCGCCCCTATATATTTTTATATTTTTACGGTACATTAACAAAGAGTTGGAAAATTTTGATAAAAATCTGCAGATAAATTCCTATTTTTGAAAACTATTCAAATTTTATGTTTATGAAAACCATCTTATCATTTATTACTATTTTAATTTTGATGAACGCTTGTCAGCAAACTATTAAAACCAATACTGAAAAAAAATCAGCGTCAATGACCAAAATAACTACTCAAAATATATTACTTCAAGATTGGAAAACCCCTTTCGGTACACCGCCTTTTGATAAAATTAAAAGCGAAGATTATCTGCCGGGTTTTGAAGCAGCCATCAAAATGCACAATCAAGAGATTGATAAAATTGTTAATAATCCCGATGCACCGACCTTTCAAAATACAGTGGTGGCTTTGGAAGAAAGCGGACGTAAACTCAAACGCTTGCAACATTTGTTTGATGCGGTCGAATCTGCCAATACCGATGATGTTTTAAAAGCCACTTCTAAGAAAATTCAACCCGAACTCGCTGCGCACTACGATCAAATAATGATGAACAAAAAATTGTTTGATAGAATCAACAGAGTCTATAAACAAAAGGACAAATTAGATTTAGATGCCGAAGATCAAAGATTGTTAGAAGAAACTTATAAAAAATTTGTGCGTTCAGGGGTGAATTTACCCGATAAAAAGCAAAATCGTCTTAAAGAAATTAACAAAGAGCTGGCAAGCCTGCAACAAACATTTAATGATAATTTGCTAGCCGAAACCAACGATTTTGAACTATATGTAACCGAAAAGAAAGATTTAGGTAACATGCCGAAACAAGCCGTTGATGCCGCTGCCGAAGAAGCTCTTAAACGCGGACATCAAACCGGTTGGTCTTTTACTTTACAACGCCCGAGTATTTATCCATTTTTAGACTATTCGCCCAATAGAGCGCTACGCGAAAAAATTTTTAAAGGCTATGCCAACAGAGGTAATAACAATAATGCTCATGATAATAAAAAGGTTTTGGAAAAAATGGTGCAGTTGCGCACCGAAAAAGCGCATTTGCTTGGTTATGACAATTTTGCGCAATATGTATTAGCCGATAATATGGCTGAAAAGCCCGAAAAAGTTTACAAATTGCTCAATCAGGTTTGGCAACCGGCATTAAAAACTGCCAAAAAAGACAGAGATGATTTGGTGAATGCCATGAAACAAGACGGTATAAAAGACAATTTACGGGCTTCCGACTGGCGTTATTATGTTCGCAAAATACGTGAAAAGAAATACAATTTTGATGAAACTGTAACCAAGCCGTATTTTGAAGTTAATGCCGTGCGCGACGGGGCTTTTTTGTTGGCGCATAAATTGTTCGGATTGAATTTCAAAAAAATGAGTCTGCCGGGCTGGCATAAAGACCAACAAGTGTTTGAAGTTACCGATACCACCGGTAAGCCTATCGGTGTCATTTATATGGACTTTTTTGCGCGTCCGAGCAAGCGTGGCGGTGCGTGGATGAATGAGTTGCGGATGCAGTCCAATGTCAATGGTAAATTTGTAACGCCAATTGTTACGACCAATTTCAATTTTCCGGCACCTACCAAATCCATGCCGAGTTTGTTGAGTTTTACGCAAGCACAAACCGTGTTTCATGAGTTTGGTCACGCCTTACACGGCTTGTTATCAAATGTCAAATATGCATCATTATCCGGCACCAATGTGCCGCGTGATTTTGTAGAATTTCCGTCACAAGTCATGGAAAACTGGATGAGTCATCCCGATATGTTAAAATTATATGCCAAACATTATCAAACCAGCAAGATTATCCCGCAAGATTTAATTGATAAGATGAATGCTGCCAATGGTTTTAACGAAGGATTTAGAAGTGTCGAATATTTAGCAGCGTCGTTTTTAGATATGGACTGGCATACGCTGAACGATACATTGCCGCGAAAAACTTTGGGTTTTGAAAAACAAGCCATGAAAAAAATCGGATTGATTAAAGAGATTATTCCGCGTTATCGTTCTACGTATTATGCCCATATTTTTGGTGGTGGATATGCAGCTGGCTATTACAGTTATTTATGGTCGGAAGTATTAGATGCCGATACGTTTGATGCTTTTGTTAAGTCCGGTAATATTTTTAATCCCGAATTGGCTCGGCGTTATAAAAAAATGATAGGCAGCGGCGGCACCAAACCGGCTATGCAGTTGTATAAAGAATTTATGGGACGTGAACCTAAGATAGATGCTCTGTTAAAGAAAAAAGGATTTGATTAATGTCAAGTAATGAGTGTTAAGTAACAAGTATTAAGTGTTCATGCAATTAAAACGGAATTTTTTCAAAAATGATGCTATAATCTCGATGTTGTTTAGTGTTTTGTAAAAAGAATGATATAGACTAAAAATCATTAATAGTTAATTGTGTTGAGTATTGCAAATTCATAAATCATAATTTTAGAGATTATTTAAGGTAATATTGGATTTGATACTAGCTACTCGTAACTAGCTTACTTTGGCATTATTATTGAATTTATCATATAAAACCTAATATTATGAAACGACAATTATTTACACTATTTATATTGCTATTTGCCTTGCAAGCAATAGCGCAATATCCTAGAAATTTGGTCTTGTTATCGGGAAATGATGAGCCGATGCAAGTGTTTATTAATGGTAAACCGGTGAACCGTCAGCCCTTAAAAGAATTGCGTATTTCCGGTTTGACTGAAAATTTTTATCAAATAAAAATCCGTTTTGCGCACAGCCGGTTTCGTGGTTTTTCGACGGAATTGTATGTGCCGCCTATTTCGGAAATTGTTTATGCAATTTTTCTGCCTGACCATCGTTATCGAAACGGAGAATTTGTAATCAAAGATGTTTATCCTATTGATGAAGATTTGCCATATTACAATCCCGAATCTGTTTTTTCATACGGTAATGGGATGAATAACAATGGTGGGCAAAATATTCAAAACGGGCAAATTAATATCAATATTAACAATACAGCCGGAGGGCAACTGCCGGGCGGACAGGTAGTTTATGTCCCCGGATACGAAGGAACGGTCGGTTGCACGCCACCGGTAACCTCCGAACGCTATAAGAGTATGTTACAAGCCGTTAAGAAACAAAACTTTGATGAGAGCAAGTTGCGTGTTGCAAAGCAAATTATAAAACAAAACGATTGTATGACAGTTGATCAGTTAGTGGGCATCATACGACTTTTGGACTTTGAAAAGAATAAATTGGAATTGGCCAAATATGCCTATCACTATATTTACGACCTTGAAAATTATTACAAAGTAAATAATGTATTTGACTTTGAAAGTAGTGTCAAAAAACTTGATGCTTATATCAAAAATCAGTAATGATTAATCCGGATCCGCTGTAAAACAATAAAATACCCGATATTAATTTAATTCACAAGATTGTATAAGCTTTTAATAGAAATGTAAAAAAACTAATTTGCGACATCTATTTACCCTGAAGTTTACTATCAGTCACTTTATATTTGCGCTTGGCTTCTTCTTGTACCATTTTATAAGTTTTATGCCCACCAATGAAGTATGGCAGATAAATATTAAAGTATAATTTTTCTTTGGGCAGAGCCGTCATTCTTTTATTATCTTTTGACACCGGTTTGATCAATAAAACATCAAAAGGCATTTGATGGTGGTATCGCACTTCTTGCATCACCAATTCCAAATCTTTCTGGTTTAAAATCAAATATTCATCACTGACAATGCGGACGATAAATGCTTTATCAAAATTTTTACCGGTACCACTATATAATGGTATGCGAATTAAATCGCCGTATTTTTTGTAATAAAATTTTGATTTTTGTCGCATCCCGAGTTTTTTATGAGCATAGCCCAATAGTAAATACAACCGGCTGTTTAATGGATAGACTTGCAGCAATTTCTTGCCTTCTTTGATGGCATTTTGAAAGTCAAATTCCGCCATTAGTTTGGCAATGCGTTCCACAGCTTTATCTTCTTTTACCGGCTCATACTTTTTCATAAAAACACTGCCGTAATAGAGTAACATCAGCTCGTCTTCCTTCATTTTGTCGGGCTGTTTAAGCCATACATTTTTGAGATGCTCAAAATATTTAGGATGTTTTTGCACCATGGTTTTTAGTGTATCGACCGGTAAACCGTAAATATCTAATGATTTCTTTTGAGCGGAAATCGTTAAAGAAAAAACAAATGAAATAAGAAATACAACTAATTTTTTCATAAATGTTTACTTGATTTTTGTTCGAAATTAAAAATAAAATTTTATATTTAGCCCAATTAATTCAAAAGTTATGCAAAAACTATTCCTGATAAGTGTATTGAGTGTATTTATTTTTTCGTGTAAGCAAAATAACAATTTAATTAAACCCCAACAGCATTTAGTTGCCGATACCGCGATGGTTGTTTCAGCACATCCGTTAGCATCGAAAATTGGTATCAAAATTTTAAAACAAGGCGGTAATGCCGTAGATGCCATGGTAGCGACCAATTTTGCGTTGGCAGTCGTTTATCCGCGTGCGGGTAATTTGGGTGGCGGCGGCTTTATGATTATTCGCACACCTGAAGGCGAAGCAACCGCCGTAGATTATCGTGAAACAGCACCTGCTAAAGCTCACAAGGATTTATATCTTGATAAGAACGGCAATGTCATCGATGGCTTGAGCCGTTATGGTGGTTTGGCGGTTGGTGTACCCGGAACGGTTGCCGGCTTGTATGCAGCGTGGCAAAAATACGGACAACTTAAAGATTGGTCAAAACTCGTACAACCGGCTATAGAATTGGCTCAAAAAGGTTTTCCGGTTTCTGAAAGCGAAGCGCACCGGCTCAATAAATTTCATGATGATTTTTTGAAGTGGAATTCCGACAATAAAACTTTTATCAAAGACCGATGGCTCAAAGGTGACATTTTGGTGCAACCGCAGTTAGCCAAAACTTTGCAATTAATAGCCCGTCAAGGACCGAAAGCTTTTTATGAAGGTCCGGTAGCACAAGCCATAGTTGATAAAGTGACTAAAAGCGGTGGTATCATTAAGCTTGAAGATTTAAAAAATTATGCAGCCAAATTCAGACAACCGGTAGTTGTGCCGTACAAGAATTATAAGGTGATTTCCATGCCACCGCCGTCAAGTGGCGGGATCGCTTTGGGACAGTTGCTTAAAATGGTTTCAAAATATCCTATCAAACAATGGGGCTTCCATTCTTATAAAACCACGCATGTAATGGTTGAAGCCGAAAAACGGGTTTATGCCGATAGAGCCAAATATTTAGGTGATAGCGATTTTTATCCGGTCCCTATTGATACACTGCTGGATGATGACTATTTGCAACATCGCATGGCAGATTTTGATATGTATAAAGCCACACCCGCCAATCATATTTTTGCCGGTAAATTTGAACTGCATAAAGAAAGTTTTGAAACAACCCATATTTCTATTATCGATAAAAATCGTATGGCAGTTTCTTGTACCACAACTTTAAATTCCAATTACGGTTCAAAGGTTATTGTAGATGGATACGGCTTTTTTCTAAACAATGAAATGGACGATTTCAGTGCCAAGCCCGGCGTGCCGAATCAATTCGGTTTGATTGGTGCCGAAGCCAACGCCATAGCGCCGCGCAAACGTATGTTGAGTTCCATGACGCCAACCATCGTTACCAAAGACGACCAAGTTTTTATGGTTTTAGGTACGCCCGGCGGTTCAACAATTATAACTTCTGTTTTTCAAACGATATTGAATGTGGTTGATTTTGACATGAATATGAATGATGCCGTACAAGCCAAACGTTTTCACCATCAGTTTTTGCCGGATTATATAATGTATGAAAAAAAATGTTTTGATAAAAATGTGATGGATAGTTTAAAACAAGCCGGACACAAATTAAAACAAGTCAAGTATATGGGAATTGTTAAAGCTATTTTAGCCCGAAACGACAAACTCGAAGGGGCAGGGGACAGTCGCAATAAAGATGATGATGTAGAAGGGTATTAGTTCACTAGTGCGAAGTGTCGAGTGTAAAGTGGAAAGTTTGAATTGCTGATTGCAGATTGCGAAATTGAGATTTCTCACTATGTTCGAAATAACAATCATATAGAGTTTTTAATTCTTCAAATTGAAAGCAGAAACATTGTAAGAAGCAAAACTATAATATAATGGTAGGTTATTTTATGAAGCACAATAAATTCTCAATTCATCAAATAATCACATCATCAATAATTAATTTGCAAATCTTTTATTTTCAGAGTAAGTTTGCGCTTTAAAAATAATCATAAAACCCGATTATGTTACAGATTAACCGAATCAGAGCAGAAAGAGATTTTATCATCGAAGCGATGAAAAAACGTAATTTCGACGCAACTGCCATCATTGACCAAGCCGTTGCACTGGACGACTTGCGAAAAAAAACACAAACGGAAAACGATACGTTATTAGCTGAAATGAACAAGCTTTCCAAAGAAATCGGACAGCTTTATAAAAGCGGTGAACGGCAAAAAGCGGACATTTTAAAGCAAAAAACGACACAAATAAAAGAACAAATTAAGCAATTGTCGGAACAATTGGAACGGACTAAAACCGAATTGCAAGAAGTTTTATATCAAATACCTAATGTTCCTAATCCGTTGGTGCCATATGGTAAAGATGAAGCCGACAATGAAGTTGTTTTTGAACACGGTGATGTTTTAAATATGCCGGATGATGCTTTACCGCATTGGGAATTAGCCAAAAAATATGATATTATCGATTTTGATTTGGGTAATAAAATCACCGGTGCCGGTTTTCCGGTTTACAAAGGTAAAGGTGCCAAGTTACAACGGGCACTGATTAATTATTTTCTCGACAAAAACGAAGCTGCCGGCTACCGTGAAATGCAAGTGCCGCATTTGATTAACGAAGCATCCGGCTATGGAACCGGTCAATTGCCCGACAAAGAAGGCCAAATGTATGTTGTAGAACGCGATAATTTGTATCTTATTCCGACAGCCGAAGTACCGGTAACCAATCTGTATCGTGATGTCATGTTAAAAGCATCGGATTTTCCTATAAAAAATACGGCATACACGCCTTGTTTCCGGCGTGAAGCCGGCTCTTACGGTGCACACGTGCGCGGTTTGAACCGTTTACACCAGTTTGACAAAGTGGAAATTGTCCGTTTGGAACATCCGGATAATTCATACCAAGCTTTAGATGAAATGGTTGAACATGTCAAACAAATTTTGATAGAACTCGGCTTGCCTTTTAGAATTGTCCGCTTATGCGGTGGCGACTTGGGCTTTACATCGGCTTTAACTTACGATTTTGAAGTTTGGTCAGCTGCCCAAAAACGTTGGTTGGAAGTAAGTTCGGTTTCCAATTTTGAAACTTTTCAAGCCAATCGTTTAAAATTGCGATTTAAAGACAAAGATGGTAAAAAACGTTTGGCACATACCTTAAACGGTAGTTCGCTTGCCTTGCCTAGAGTGGTGGCGGCGTTGCTTGAAAACAATCAAACCGAAAAAGGGATTAAGGTGCCGGAAGTTTTACAACATTTTTTAGGTTTTGATTTGATTGATTAATTCCGGATGAAATTATATAGTTTTGATTAAACTAATTTACTTTGAAAATCAATTTCTTTTTGGCATAAAAATTGTAAAGTCCTTAAATGAATTAAAAAAAACATTATAAAATAACAATTGATTAAAAATTTATTCTAAATTTGACATCAAATAAAATCTATTAATCATGAAAAAAATTATTGTTTTATTATTAGCCATTATTAGTTTTCAGGGCTTTTCACAAGAAAAAAAAGCTAAAATCGAGTTTAAACAAACCGAAATTGATTACGGCACTATCAATAAAAATGCTGACGGTACCAGAGTATTTGAATTTACAAATACCGGTGATGCGCCGTTAATTATCAATCGGGTTAAATCGTCATGCGGTTGTACCGTACCGAGTAAACCTAGTCAACCCATTATGCCCGGCAAGTCGGATAAAATAGTTGTCAGATATAATACGCATCGTGCCGGTCCGTTTAGAAAAACGATTACAGTTTATTCTAATGCTACAAATAATGTCGTGATTCTAAAAATCAAAGGCAAAGTCGTTGATCCTAATGCAGTCAATCTGCATCGTAAAACAGGAAGTCCGGTTATTCAATCTAACAGATAAAATTGTTTATATAATTTTTTTAACCGTCCGATGTATCGGGCGGTTTTTTATTGGAAATATTTCATAAAATCTATACGGGGAATTTCACGAGCCCCTAAACTTGCCAAATGGTCGGTATAAAGTTGGCAATCAATAATCGGGATGTTATTTTCTTCAGCCAATTTCGCCAGATGAATAAAAGCCAATTTGGATGTATTGGCTTCTTTGTGAAACATACTTTCGCCGGACCAAACTTTATCGTTGGATTTAACCACGTATAAGCCGCCTACCAATTGGCTGTTTTCGTTCCATACTTCAATAGAAAAAGCCCTATCATTCTTATATAAGTTGATATAAGCATCTTGCATTTCTTCATGCAACCAAGTACCGGTATCATTTTTGCGATGGACACTGGCGCAATTTTTTATAACCGCTTCAAAAGCTTCATTTTGCGTAATTTTATAATTGGATTTACGCATAAAAGCCCGCATACTTTTTGAAACTTTTATCTCTTTAGGAAATAAAACCATTCTGGGGTCAGGCGCCCACCACATTATCTCATCTTCTTCATTGTACCAAGGAAAAATCCCATTTCGGTAAGCTTCAATTAAGCGCTCAAGCGATAAATCACCACCAATAGCCAAAAGCCCATCATTGTTTGCCAAACTTACCGGTGGAAATACAATTTTATGTGGTTTTAATTGGAACATTTCAAGTTAAAAAAATAGTATGCAAAAATACTAAAGCCAATTTATTTCATCAAATTTCATATCAAAGAAATATTAAGAAAAAATCATATTTA